>JAWXBP010000046.1 GCA_034440135.1 Planctomycetia bacterium | reverse complement strand
TGGCGATTGCCATCTACACCAAGCGTATTGCAGTACTGCTCCATCCCGCATTCCTCGCCGCCTACACATTCGCCTGCGTCAGCCACCGGACTCTGCCTCTCCTGCAGATCTTAATGCTCTCAGCCTTTGCAGGGACGCTGGTCTACGTTTTCGGACGACACTGGACGGTGATTGCCACGGTGTCGCCCGTGCCCCGAGAAGCTGCCGCGGCATTTCGCAGCCGATCCCAGAGCCAGCTAATCATGATGGGACTTTTGGTAAGCGGACTCGTAGCTTGCTCACTCCTAGGACACACAACGCTTTCACGAATCGCCTTGATTACGGTGCCCTTGGCCGCACTAGCAATGCCCCCGCCGGCAAGACTCGTAACCAACAGATACAAGCTCCTTGGCGAGTCCCTCCTATCTTGGTTTACGCATCAAGCCAGAACCCTTCCTGGATTAGTCCAAACGCCAGCCGGACCGAAGTATGGCCGAATCAGCCTGCTGGTCGTTGCCTGTTCACTCACGGTAGTTGGATTCGTTCGGTATGCCGACGCGCCCTTCATAGCTTTTGCCAATCCCACCGAACCAGCTTCCGCGGTGTTATCGCCGTTGTTCGCTTCCGAGCAAAGCGAACCAATGCACTTCGGCTACGGCCTGCTGCTCGCCGTTGTAACCATTGCGTGGATCGTCGGCGCGCCGATCCTTGCCGTTCTGGCGATTGCCGTTTCGGCTCCGATGCCGATCCTGCTTGATGCTGGCGCAGAGCGCGACGCATCGCGCGAACTAAATGGGACCGTCGAGCCGGTTCTAAAGGACATTCGCTCTTCACCGGACGAGCTAGAGCGCACCAGCCTGTTTCATGGACAGGTCGTGGAAGATGGCAGTCCGGTGCTCATTCCCCGGTTGGTTCACATGGAGCATGTTCACGGCCTGGGGGACAGCGGCGGAGGCAAGACGTCTCTGTTTTTGTGCCCGACCACCGAGCAGCTTGTCAGCTTTGGCGACTGCAGCGTGGTCGTGCTTGACCTGAAGGCAGACAGCTTGGAATTGCTCGCATCGCTGCAGATCGCTACGGACGTTGCCCGACGCCGCTTCGGCCTACCGATGCCGCTAAAGCTTTTCTCCAACCAGCGCACCAAGACGACCTACGCTTTCAATCCCATGCAGCAGCCATTTTGGTCTAAGTTTGACCTGCTCACGCGGACTGACATTCTCTGCGCCGCAAATGGGCTGACCTATGGCACCGATTACGGCGCCGGCTACTTCAGTTCGGCCAATGCGGCGATCCTTTATCACACGCTCAAGACCTATCCGCACGTCACGACGTTTTCCGAGCTGGCCGACTGTATTGGAACGGTCCTCACTGTCGCCAAAAAACGCGAGCTGCATCCGGAGATTCGCAAGGCCGGCGTCCATGTTCACGAAGTCATCAAGCGATTGGCAGCCTGCGAAGCGCTCAATGTCACTGAGACTTCCGGTCACTCGCCGGCCGTAGTTGAGCAGGCAATCGACCTGACTCAGCTCTTTCGTGAGCCGCAGTTCCTCTATTGCCATCTGCCATCGACTCTCTCACCCAGTGGGGCACCGGAGATTGCGCGGCTGTTCACCTACATGCTTCTGGCCGCGTCGACACAGACCGAACGTCGCTGTCCGGTGTTTCTTGTGATCGATGAGTTTCAACGCATGGTCGCCAACAATCTTGAATACATGCTGCAACTGGCGCGCAGCATGGGCGTCGGCGTGATCATCGCGAACCAAAGCATGCAGGACCTAAAAAGGGGCAATATCGACCTGATCCCAGCCATTGAAGCCAACTGCCGGCTCCGCCAGTGGTTTTCCGTTTCTTCCGCGGAAGACCAGGAGCGTCTCATGCGGAGCAGCGGCGTGACCATCGACACCCTGGGATCGGAGTCCACGTCCATTAACCATGAAGGCAACCGCTCAACCAGTTACAGCGAATCCGAACAGGTAGTGCCCCGCCTGACTATCAACGACATCCTGCTGACTAACGATCATCCCTTCCGCAGCATTCTTAGGGTCAGTCGCGGTGCCGGATACGCCCAATTTGGCGGCATGCCGGTGATCGTCGAGTCGCGCTACCACATTTCCCAGCAAGAGTATCAGCGACGGAAAGCTCTCCCCTGGCCAACTGCGGAGGGAGCGTTTCAGCCGCGGGCTGAATCACTTTCGGAGGAGCGCACCACGGCACGTCCGCCACCGGCACAAAGCGGCGTCCAGTGGTCAGAAGAAGTGATCGGCGGCCCTGAGAGTTCACCCCTGTCACCGGACGGCGAGCAGGACATCAAGTCTCTCTTCGACTCGCTACGCGCCAACATCAATGCTCCGGCTCCCCGTCGTCGAAAGGGGGACCAGCCATGAATCCAGTGCTCACGTTCCGCGATTTGGACTTGATAACGACGCTTACCGGTAGGGTGCGAATTCTGACCGCGTCGCAAATTGCAACTCTTTGGGCTCTGTCACAACCCAACGGCCGAGTCGTTCGCCGTCGCATGAACCGATTGGCCGAGACGGGCCTACTTGAACTTCACACCATCAACGCCCACGTTCTCAGCCCCACTCGACCATTGTTCGCATGGCGTCTCGGCGCCCCGGAACCGAATGCCCAGCTCGTCTCACGCAGCGCCTACGCGCGATGGTCCTTCGCTGCCATTCCCACTTTGGTCTGTGTGGCAACGCCGCTGGCTGCAAACTTACACG
>JAWXBP010000045.1 GCA_034440135.1 Planctomycetia bacterium | reverse complement strand
GCGGGTGGCGTCGCGGGCGATTTGTTGATGGTCGTCGACGTGGAGGACGTTACGCAGCAAGCGTGCGATCGTTTGTCGGACTTGAGGCACGGTCATCGCCGGGACGGTATTTTTTTTCCCGCCGCGCTTCCAGCGTCAGGAACCACGTGGCGAGTAGTGAAAGCGTGATGTGATGATGCCAACCAGGCCAAGTGCGGACTTTGTAGTGAGCCAAGCCGGCCTCGCTCTTGGCGCGCTGGAAGCAGTCTTCGACGCGATGCTCGGCCTTGGCCACGCGGACCAACTCGGCCAGCGGCGTATCGCGCGGCGCATGACACAAATGGTAGTCGTGCTTCCAAGTCCCGTCGCCTTGCCGCGCGCGCAGCACCAACAACATTTCTTCCGGACCAACTTGACGCGCAGCGGTCTTCGCCAGCACGCGCGTCATCACCGCTTCCGCCTGCAGCGGTCCTTGCTCGGCGTCGCGAACGTCGATCGTCGTCCACACGTCGTTCGCGAGCGCCGCGCACCAGCGGTCCACGCGCGTGAACGGCACTTGCGGCGGACGACCGTGTCCGGCGTACTCAGGCGGCGTCGTATGCACGGCGCGGACCAGCGTGTTGCTGGGCACGGCCAACACGTAATGCTCGCCGCGCGACCGCAATTCGCCGCGAAAACCGCTGTTTCTGCCCAGTTCGTCGTCGCCGGCGATCCACGCATGCGGCACTTGCGCGGCCGATTCAGCGAGCATCGCCAGCGCCAACTCGTGCCGTGTTTGAAAACGCACGTGCTTCGGCACGCCGCAGCGTTTGCGCCGCGCGCGATCATGGGCCCACGACTTCGGCAGGTACAAACGGAAGTTCACGAGCGCATGTTCGGCGCGCGAAGCGTAAGCCAGAAACACGCCCACCTGGCAGTTGTCCACTTTCCCCAAGCGTCCGCACCATTGCCGCTCCACGCCGACCGAATGCGCGCCCTTCTTGGGAAAGGCCGAGGGATCGATCACGAGCACGCCATCGTATTCGCCGATCTCGCGCCCGATCTGCCGCGTCAACTCCGCGACCAGCGGCCGATGATCCCAGGCGACTTGTCCCAGGAACTTCTGCAACGGTTGACGCTCCTGATCGTGGAGGTAAGCGATCGACTCGGCGTTCTTGCGATCGACCCCCGACAACAACCCGGCCACGTACTCGCTCACATGCCGCCGCTGCTCGCACCGCACCAAGGCCGCCGCGAACGGCGCGACAAACCGTTCGATCCGCGGCAGCAGGCCCGCGAACACCTCCGGCGCGACCACCGCATCTTCCACCAACTCCCGCAGCCGCACCTTAAACCGTCGCTCCATCGCACCCTCCTTCCCAGGTCGTCATGACCAACGGAAGAAGTGTGTACGAAAAGAGTTAGCTTGGGTCAATAACAAGAGACAGTGGAAGTACAACGATCAACGTCAACGCGAGCGAAGGCCAATGATCTTACACATCGCAAATCCGGAATCCTTGAGCCAACGATGCAATTGGCTCTCGAGCGGGAATGAACTCCTGACCAAGAAAGCCCTGATAACCAGTGTCGAGGATGGCCTTCACGATGGCCGGGTAGTTCAGTTCCTGAGTCTCGTCGATCTCATGTCTCCCAGGCACGCCCCCCGTGTGATAGTGGCCGATGTAGTCCTTGCTTGCCTGGATGGTGGCGATGACGTCTCCTTCCATAATCTGCATGTGGTAGATGTCGTAGAGCAGCTTAAAACGCGGCGAGCCCAGCTTTTGGCACAACGCCACGCCCCAGGTCGTCTTGTCATACATGTAGTCCTGGTGATCCACCTTGCTGTTGAGTCCTTCCATGCAGATCGTAACCTTCTTCTCCTCGGCGAACTTGAGAACTCGCTTGAGGCCGACAGCGCAGTTCTCTAGTCCCTCCTCGTCCGACATGCCGCGACGGTTTCCGGACATACAGATGACGTTGGGGATCTTCTCGGCGGCCGCAAACTCGATGTTGGCCCGCAATTCGGCTTCGATCTTATCGTGGTTTTCCGTGCGGTTGAGGCCATCGGCGATGGAGGCGCAGCGAACCATGGCGCACGTCAGGCCCAAAGGCTTGACGGTCTTGAATTCCTCCGGTCCCAACAACTCGATCGATTTGAAGCCCAGCCGAGCTGCCTCACCCGACAACTTCTCCAGTGGGATATCGTTGAAGCACCAGCGGCAGACCGATTGCTTGATGTTCCCGTTCGCATTCGGCGAATCGTCTGCCAGGAGGTGTTGCTCGCACGCCACGCCCACTGCGCCAACCCCAGCCAACATCAATGCCCCGCGCCGCGTCATTTCAATCGTGTCTTTCATTGGGAGCGCTCCATAGCAGGAGGACGGGTGTGTCAATCGCGAGTCTATCCCTCCGCTCGGGCCGCAACAAGCCGGAAGCCCGAACTATGTAAGAATGCGGCCGGGGACTGACTGTCGCGGTATTCGTGCTTCGTTTGCGGATGTCTGGGAAGCACGCTTCGGCGGGGCTGTACCGGTAGGAGAATAGCGTAGTTGCCTCGAACCGCCCATTCCGATTGGGACCGTTCTCAAGTTCTCGCAGCTGACGATCACCCGAGATCTCAACGAAGTTGAGATTGCGCACGATCGTGAACCGCCGCGCCAGTTCCGGCACGACCTTCTCGCAGAGTTCGAATTGGGTGCGCAGGGTGTGGAGGAGCACGAGATTCGGCCCTCGCCCGGCCCTGATGTAACGAAGCTTGCAGCCGCCGACATCAAGGTAGCCAATCGGAATATCCGCCGCCCAGCTCAGGGTTCCGAGAGTTTCCGGGACCGGGCGCAATGTTTCTAGGATCTGAGATACGAGCCAAAGTCCGACGGCTGAGCCAACGAACGCAAGAACGAATAACCAGAGACTCATGAGCGGCCCTCCTTAGGCGTTGACTTCAATATCTCCCTGGATCTTCGCCTGGCAGGCCAAGATGTAACCCTCGGCCCTGTCTTGATCGGTTAGCGCATCTTCGACGGCCATCGTCACCTGGCCCGAGACCAGCTTGACGCGACAGGATGCACATGTGCCGGAACGGCAGGCGTTGTCGATGGAGACACCGGCCGTATCGGCCGCGTCGAGTATTGTCGCATCGACCGGAACGGGCGCGGTCACGCCGGAAGCCAGGAAGTAGGCCCTGCCCGCGATCTCCGTTGATCCGGCATTCTTCGCGGACGGATCACGTTTGACCGTCCCGAACGCCTCTGTCTTGACTTGAGCAGGTGGAACACCGAGCGAAACGAGTGCGGCCTTAACCGCGTCCATCATCGGCTGCGGGCCGCAGATATGCACCCGATGGGCCGCGAGATCAGGCACGGTCGAAGCGAGCAGGGCCGCATCGATTCGGCCGACGCGCCCGGACCAAGGCTCGTCTTGCGGGCCGCTCATGGTGATGGTGACACCGAGATTGGCGTTGCATGTCTGCAACTCGGCTAGTTCCTCTTGAAAAATGAAGTCGCGCGGCGATCGGAAGCCGAGGATCAAGTGGATCTTGCCTGGCCAGTTTGTCGCGCTGAGATAACGAACCGAACTCATCAGGGGCGTAATCCCGACGCCGCCTCCGATCAATACCACGCGGTCCGTCTCCTGGCCGCTGAAGCTGAAGGCCCCATGCGGCGCTTCAATCTCGACTTCGTCCCCGATCCTCAGTTCGTCGTGCAACCACCGCGAGACCAGACCCTGGCTTTCTCGTTTGACCGTGATCTCGATCCGATCGCGCCAAGTGGGGGACGACGCGATCGTGTAGGAACGTTTGGTCGGAATGCCCTGAGGGGCGACATGGAGCGTCACGAACTGGCCGGGCAGATAGTCGAAGGGGATTGGCCCGCCACCGGTGGGTCTGAAGCGGAAGGTTTTCACCTCGTGAGCCTCGTCGACCACCTCCGAGAGTGTGAGCTTGCCCCGCCACCGGATCTTTTCAGCCGCCGAATCGTTTTTACGGAAGGGCGCAGGCTGGCCCTTGAGCTTAGAGGGTTGCGGTACGAACTCGACCAGTTTGTGCCTGCCGGTGGCGCTCGGAAAGCACTTTCCGAACGCTACCAGCAGCTTGAGTGGGCCAGCGAGCCGAATCTTCCGCCGCATCAACGCCCACGCCACATTTTTTTCGTTCCTCAGAAAGCCGATCCACGTTCGCGAGTCGGCGGTAACGTGCAGATCGGATTGGCCGACATGCCCCTCTTGCACACTGATCTTTTGCTCCTTAATGACGACCGTTGCCTGCCGCTGCTCGATGCCGGTGAAGGTGAAGTGGAACGTGGCGTTCAATCCCGCCGACTTGCCTGGCTGGAAGACGTTTGGCATTCCTCCGAGGAAAACCGCGATGGAGTTCGGTCGCAGGCTGTTGCCGACGTACTTGATCTTTTTGTGGGGAAACCGTTTGACGACATGATCCGCGGCATCAGAATTTTTGGTGACGTAAATCGTCTCTTCCTTCTCTTGAAGCGGCCGCACGACTTCCTTGAGAAAGGTCTTCCGATCGGCGAGGAACGGCCCGATCACGTCTTCTCCGGCCGGGCAGACCGCCAAGCAGTATGCCGCTTTGTAGTTCGCTCCGAAGGACAGACTCTGCCACAGCGAGGCCGACTCGGCATCGCTGACCCGGCTGCGATAGTCGCTCGCGTTCTTGCTTTCGGCCACCTGCTCGACCCAATCGGTGAAGCCGCCCATAAACTCCCGGTAGTTATGGGTGTAGCAGGCCGAGAAGTTGAAATCTCCTTCGTTCGAGATTGCTCCGACGGCACACGCAGCCACGCAGAGTTTGCATTCCAGACACGGGTTGTAGTTGATCGGCTGGCTGGACTCTGAAACCTCGGCATCCAATAAGATGGTCCCGAGCAGGATGAAATTGCCGAACTTCTCATGGATCACATTGCGGTGAATGCCCATCATTCCCAGTCCCGCCGCCACCGCGACCGGCTTGTGTGACACGACCCAAACCTTGCCGGGGAACCGGTCCATCTCCATCGGGAAGCCCATCGCCGGGTTCATCGCTCGGATTCCCCGGTCTTCCAGCGTCTGAACCACGCTGCGGGCAATGTGATTTACCTCCTCTCCGCTATGGTGGAATTCGGTGTTGGAGACCGAGCGCGCCGGTGTCCGAATCGCCTCTCGGCTCATGCGAACCACAAAGCTGATCAGGGTCTTGGTGTGTGGGAACGCCTTGAAGATGTCTTCCCGCTGATCGTCCATAGCGGGTCTGCCGATCTCGACAAACCCCACGTCATCAGCGCCAGCATCGAGGACCAGTTGCTTCAGCCACGCGGCCTCCAGCGGCTCCTTCGTGGGCGCAGCGGAAGGGACGGTCTTGCTGCGAATCCGCTGCACGGTTGGGTGATCTTCAAGTTTCATGACTGCTCCTTGTTGTACATGCAACTATGTGACGAAATAAGTTAACTTGCACCTGTGCCGTTTCTAACTCGATTCAGCCATTCATCGTTTGCGACATGATGGCTTGGTGCAGCCAGCGCGGCGTCGCCCAGGTAAAGATCACGAGGCCCTTGTTGGCCCAACCTGGCACGACGCTCATGCGTCCCGCCTGCAATGCGCGGATACCGGCGCGCACGACGGGGGCCGGCTTCATCATCACGAGCTTCAATAGGGTCGTGATTTTCTGTTGCGCGGCTTGGGCGAATCCAGTGTCCGACATGCCGGGACAATGCGCCGTGACCGTGATGCCGTCGCGCTTGAGTTCGCGATGAAGGGCTTCAGCCAAGCGCAAGACGTACGCTTTGGCGGCCGAATAGACGGCGAAGTTCTCCACGCCTTGGTAGGCCAACAGACTGGCGACGAGCAGGATTTTGCCGCGCTTCCGCGTCCGCATGGACTGCGCAAAAACGTGGGTGGCGGCGGTCAGACTCGCGACGTCCAGTTGCACCATCGACAGCACCGCGTCAAGGGGAGCATCCGCAAACGGACCTTGCAGTCCGTGGCCAGCGTTGTTGATCAAAATGTCGATCTCAATTCCGCGCTCATGGAGCCGCTGATGCAATTGGATGACTGCCGCAATATCCGAAAGATCGACTTGCTCAACAACGACTTCGATGCGGAACTGCTCTCGTAGCGCGGTGGCGAGTTTTGCCAGTCGGTCGAGCCGGCGCGCTACCAGAACCAGGGAATGGCCTTGCGCGGCATATTGGCGGGCGAACTCCTCGCCGAAGCCACTCGATGCGCCCGTGATGAGTACCCAAGATTTGGCTGGTGTATTCTTCGGTTATCTCCAAGGAGGCAACGCCGACGAGTGATGCATATCCGAATTGTTCGATTGATTGGATTACTCGATTAGGCCACTTTCGCTGACGCGCTTTATGGCTTGGTTCAACTGCTCCAAGAACCCGTTCCCCAGAACCTTCTTGACCTGTGCTTGCGCCTCGCTCCAGGCCGGAATCGCCTTTTCTAGGAGCTTGCGTCCCTGGGGTGTCAGGCGAAAAGGCTGCGAGCGGCCATCGTCGTCCTGCACAACTTTCAGCCAGCCACGCGCCTTCATTCGTTCGACGTTGCGGCTGAGGGTCGAAACGTCGAGATGCAGATGTTCGCAAACTTCAATCGGGCGGGCCGTTCCCATCTTGGCAGCGGCGACCAGGATGTTCATCTGGCTGACCTTCAGGTCGAGCGACCGCAGGGCGTCGTTGTAGATGTTCGTGACGACGCGATTCAGCATGCGTAGCCGAACGGCCACGCACTCGCTGGCGACCTTTTCGATCATCGCTTGCATGTGCTGGGCTCCCACTTCAGGCCTCCTCATTGTACTTGTATATGCAACTAGCTGTTTGTCAAGAGGAAGCCTGTAATCCGACCGGGTGACTGTGCGGGCCGTCGAAAAAAAATGCATCTTACGTTTGGGAAACTGCACTTTCTGAGAAACCGCCTTTGACTGGTATCCACTAAAAAAGGCTCTTCGATCAAGCTGCTGTTGTCAGGCAGGCGGCAAGATCGGAGAGCCAGGGATGGCGAACGCGGAATGTCGGTGGGAGTCTCCCGAACAGTGGTCGCAGTGGAGCGAATGGTTGGCGGCCGGGTTGCACGCGCGCCATCGTTGGCGGCTGCCGGTGTTGTTGATGGGAATGTTGTTCGCTGGCGGCCGGCGCACGGTCACCACTTGGCTCCGGGCCGCGGGCGTGAGCGACGACTACCAAGACTATTATTACTTCCTGGCCGCCGTGGGACGCAAGAGCGAATCGATTGCCACGCAGTTGGCGACGCTCGTGCTGCGGACTTTGCCGCTGCCGGAGCGCGTGTTGTTGGTGATCGACGATTCGCCCACCAAGCGTTACGGACCGAAAGTCGAAGGCGCGGACGTGCATCACCATCCGACTCCGGGTCCGGTCGATCAGCCGTTTCTCTACGGACACGTGTGGGTCACGATCTCGCTGGCGCTGCGACATCCGCGGTGGGGCGCCTTAGCATTGCCGCTGCGAGCGCTGTTGTATGTTCGACAGCAAACCATCGCCACGATTCCCAAGTCGCGACGTTGGGGACGCTTTGCGACCAAGCTGCAACTGGCGGCACGCTTGGTGGAGTGGCTCGTTCCGCTCGTGCAGCAAGCGGGAAAAACGGTCTGGCTCGTCGTCGACGGCGGCTATACGAAACGTCCGTTCTTGCGCCGCGCGTTGCAGACCGGCGTCACGATCATCGGCCGACTGCGCAAAGACGCGGCGCTGCGCAGCGTGCCGCCCGCGCTCCAACGCGGCGCAAGCCGCAAACGCGGCCGACCGCGGAAGTATGGAAAGGAAAGACTCAGCCTCGCTAAGCGCGCCGCTCAGCAGCGCGGTTGGCAAACCGTCGAGTGCATGGTCTATGGAAAGCAGACCGACAATCGCTACAAGACCTTCCTCGCGACCTACGCACCGGCCGGTCGCGTGATTCGCGTGGTGCTCGTGAAAGAAGATCATGGTTGGTACGCCTTCTTCTGCACCGACGCGAACGCCAGCGTCGTCGAAATCCTCGAAGTGTTCGCCGACCGGGCCACGATCGAACAAGACTTTCACGACGTGAAAGAAGTCTGGGGCTCGGGCCAACAGCAAGTGCGCAACATCTGGACCAATCTGGCGGTCTACAATCTGAATCTGTGGATGCATACGCTCGTGGAACTGTGGGCGTGGAATCAATCGGGAAACCAACTGGTCGATCGCAGCGACTCGCCGTGGGACGACGCTCAGCGCCGCCCTTCACACGCGAATCGTCGCAAGGCCCTGCGACAACAAATCCTCCACAACCAATTATCCGCGATCACCAAAACCTGGTCGCTCCCCCAAAAAATCCTCCAACTCACCAAACACCTCGTAGCCCTAGCCGCCTAACGTCGGGCAGATGTCCGAAAGTGCAGCTTGAAAGGCAGGCCGGCGTTGCCGGGAGCGGCTAGACGGCACTTGTCGACAAGCGTGTTCCGCACCATGGGTGTATCGAATGGGTCGCTGAAGTCGAAGACAATGCTCGCCCGATTTGTGATTTCCGTGCCAAGAGGACGACTGCGTTTGGCGAACACGTACCAACTAACTGAGTCGTGCATCGCCGACTTTCTCCGAAAAGTCGTATTGCGCGAACATGGGTGGTATCGCACAACTGAGCGAAGTCCGATCCTGCGTCCACACTTGTACTGGGCTGTCGTGGACGACGGAACATCGTCCAAGACCGCTCATTCAGCCATGTCAGAGATGGTTGAACTGGTCATTCGCATCAAAAGTTATTGATTTTATGGATTTTATAGTTGTGCTCTACCTGAGCCATTTGCTTTAATGCGCCTTACCTGAGCCATTCGGTTTAATGGACTGAAATCTCAGAGTTACTGGCGACGGAACATTCGAACTGTCCGCAGTTTCCTGTCGAATCCTTTCGCTTGTCTCAGCTTGTCAACGTTCGGGCAATATCTGCCATTCGTGCGGAGCGCTTTGCACTGTCGTTTCGCTGAATCGCCTTGCTGCATCACCACGTGGTTGTGCGGACGGCCGCCATCCACTCGATTTTAAGTCACGTCACGATACGACTTGACCTCAATACGTCGGTTTCTTACTTCTGCATAGAGGTGAAGCGGTTGGGCTCATCAAGCGTTTTTCCGGCCTAGTCCTTACCAGATTGGTAACGAGTTGTGCGCGTTTGAATCTCGATTTGCAGTATTGCTCGTTGCAATCACAACAATACAGAGTGAGTGTTGCATCGGCGTGTCCGGCCGAGAGCAGCAGATGGCAGGCGGACGAAGAGGTGATGCTCACTTCCGGCGGCCGGGGTTGTCCACCCGGCCGCCGGAAGTGGCAATGCGTTCGAGTTTCCATTGACACTTCAGGGAGTACAACATGAGAAAGACCTACTTCGACCCCGTGCGCCGTGTTCGCGGCTGCATGGTGGTCTTCGCCGTGGGTTTAGTGGCTTTGCTCGCCGCCGAGTCGCGTGGCGACTACGTGACTGCTGTATCAAGCGACAATCCGCTCGCTTGGTATCGGTTCGAGGACGCCACGACTGACAATGGGGATACGGCGGCGGATACAACGGCGAACGGAATCAATGGCCAGTACATCAGCTACATTCAGCAGGCCAATGGCCCCGGGGGCATCGGTGGGAAGGCAGCGGCCTTCGATGGCATCGATTCCTATATCGACACGCTGGTCGCCAACGAATCTCAGTTCGACTTCATCGGTAGCAGCTTCTCATTTGAAGCCTGGGTGCAAGTCGGCACCTTTGACAAAACCTGGCAAGCGCTGGCTGCCAAGGGAGATGACTCGTGGCGCGTTGCACGCCGAGATGTTGGAAATTCCCCTTCGTTTGCGGCCAATGGCTTGGCCGGGGAACCCGTTTTGGGCACCGCAATCGACGATGGTAATTGGCACCACGTCGTCGCCGTCGTGGATCTCGCGGCGGGGCAAAAACTTGAATACGTCGACGGTGTGCTTAACGCCCCAGCGCAACCTGTTGTGGGACCGATCAACAACAGTGCTTTCGCCCTTTTCATCGGCGAGAATTCGCAGGCCCGAGGCCGCTACTGGAATGGTGCGATCGACGAGGTGGCCATTTACAACCATGCTTTAACCGCAGCGGACGTCACGGACCACTTCACCCAAGGTGGTGGGGCCGGTCAGGCGGGGAGCGTTCTCCCAATGCCGAATATTGGCAATCCGACTCCTGTCGAATCACCTGCGGGTGGACAGGGCACATTTGGAGTCCGCGTCGTGCATGACACAGCTGTCGTGAGCGGCGTGGCCGGGGCATTGGCGACTCTGGCCAAGCCCGAACTGCGCGGCGATCGCTATACAAAGGACGTGACAGCGCCGATGATCAACTTCGCCGATCCGCAGGCTGCAGGCGGAGGGTATAGTACAGGGGCAGAGTATGGAGACAAGGCGCCCTTCGCATTCGATAGTCCGGCGGATGATAACAACTTGGCAATGATCGCCAAGGGTAAAGTGCGCATCCCGGCCGATGGAAACTATACGTTCGGCATCGATGGTGACGACGGCGTTCGGCTCAAACTTTCGGGCGCCAATTTCACGCTGCAAGGTGGTCTCGGCACTGCAGCCGGCGACACGATCGAATTCGCAGCGGATACCGGTGATGCATTCACGATTGCGTCGACTTTTATGGCCGCTGGCGACTACGATGTCGAAGTCGTCTACAACGAGAACGGCGGCGGTGCCTTTGTGGAAGCTTTTTCCGCTGCCGGCGTCAAAACTGCAATCGACCGGACATTCAGTCCGATCGGCTATGGGGGATTTACCCATCCCGGTGGCGCAGTCCCCACGGTTACCGGCGGGTTCTCGGTGACGGAGCGGATTCGTCTGCCCGAGAACACTCAATTATTGAACAGTTTGGCTGATGCAAGAGCGTTGCTTGACAATCCGCTGGAAGGCGATGATCTGGAGTTCACCGGCAACCGGACGGTCATCAATTTCCAAGATGACGGCACGTTTGGAAGTTCCAGCCGTTTTGGCGGCGATGAACTGTTCCTCAACAACTTTGTCGGAGGAGGTGGCGAAGTCATTGACGACAACGATTTTGCCATGAGGGCCACCGGCACGCTACATGTCGCAACGGCCGGCACCTATACATTCGGATTTGGCTCCGACGACGGCAATGCGTTGACCATCACTGGCGGTGTCTTCACCGCCATCACCGCCGGTGGTGGCGGTGTTGCCGCCATCATCGACGGCGGTGCGACCTTGGCGTTTGATGTCAACACCGGGGACAGCTTTACGCTCGCAACCATGACGCTGGCGGCAGGCGATTACCCCATGGAATATCTCATGTGGGAACGGGGCGGCGGCGCCAGTTCGGAACTCTTTGTAGCTCCGGGCGAGCATAGCCGCTTCAATCCAGCGTTGTTTACGCTGTTGAACGGTACGGACACGATTCCGCCACTGAACCTGCTCCCTGGATTGGAGCTCATCGGTGACGCGTCCGGAGTATTGGGCGACACTGATGGCGATGACGATGTCGACATCACCGACCTCAACAACGTCCGCAACAATTTTAGCGGAACCGGGTTGGGCGACACCGATGACGACAACGACGTCGATATCACCGACCTGAACAATGTTCGCAACAACTTCGGCGCTGGCCAGGGTGGTGCGAACGCGGTGCCGGAACCGTCGAGCATGGTGCTCGCCGGCCTCGGCCTGGTTGGCTTGCTTGCCGCCCGTCGGTTCCGTAAGTGAGTCGTGGGAAACGCAGAAGATGAAACGGCCCAAGGACAATGGGTCGATCCCCTGCCGCCGGGAGTCGTACTCCCGGCGGCTTTTTTTCTGTCCTCGATCGATGATTGATCGCTGCAGTATCTATTGCTGCCGTCCAGCTCTCCGTAGTAAAGACATGCTGTTTCAAATTCCGTTAATTGCGCGAGCTCCTGCTTGCCTCACGTGGGTCATGATCTTCGGGTTGCTCAGCAGTGGCTGTAGCAAAAACAATGGTTCGGAAGTTGCCCAGCCCGGCCCTGCTGAGGCTACCGCAAAGGCTGTACCTGACGTCGTCTCCGAACCCGTCATTGCGCTCGTTCAAAACGCACTCGACGGCGAAGCCTTGCCAACGGCGCCGTGTTTGGACAACAACCCTTTGGTGTCGCCGTTGGCGGACGCATATAAACGCATCGATCCCACTCAGGACGGCTGGGTAACGGAAGCCTTTAACGACGCGGCTGGCAAGCAACTCGGAATCCTGACAAAGGTTCTCGAACACGCATCGGTCGCGAAGTCAGACGAACTTATCGATCTTGTCAGCGACTCGATTGAATTCGAAGCCTTGGCGCCAAGTGAACTGACAGTGATTGTCAACAAGACCGGCATGCGCGTCTCGCGAGCGAAGCCGTCCGAGAATGACGAAAAGTCGCATGGCTTGAAGAGCTTCGCCGAAGCGGTGCGTGTCCTCGGAATGCAGTTCGGCGTCAACGAACACTTGCATGTCAAATTCAAGCTTTACACCATTGAGCCAGGAGTGCAAAGCTCGCGGACGCTCATCGATTTTCAGGCCGACTCACGCGGTGAGCGAGAGGCGCGACAAGTCAACTCATTGTGGGATTGCACCTGGAGCACAGTCGGCGGCGTGCCGCGACTTCAGTCCGTGTCCGTTCGTGACTATGAAGAAATCGTCCACACCGGACCGTCCGGAACGATGTTCGCGGATTGCACGCAATCCCTGTTAGAAACTACACATGGCTGGCAAGACTATTTTCGCCACGGTGCAGATTATTGGAGAAGCAGACTTCCCCGATCTCTTGGCGTCGATGTTGTGGCAAATCATGGACTCGCACTTGGAGATGCAAATGGCGATGGGTTAGAGGATGTTTATGTTTGCGCGGAAGGAGGCCTTCCCAATCGCCTTTTGATTCGTCAGTCGGATGGCACCTTAATCGACGCACCGAATGCTGGCGGCGCAGATTGGCTAGAATACTGCGCGAGCGCCTTGTTGGTGGATCTGGATAACGATGGGGACCGTGATCTGATCGTGGCGCACGAATGGCGACTGATTCTGATGTCCAATGACGGCAGCGGCCATTTCTCAGTAGAAGCGGCTGTGAGCAGTCAGTCCCAGCTATTCTCAATGGCCGCCGCGGACTACGACCAAGACGGCGACTTGGACCTCTACTGTTGTGGGTACAATCCCTCGGAGTCGACCTTTGATCGCGGGCCGATGGGCGCCCCGATGCCGTTTCACGATGCGAACAATGGCGGCCGCAACATGCTATTGCGCAACGAAGGACACTTCGCGTTTACAGACGCCACTGCGGCAACTGGCCTGGAACAAAACAACACTCGTTTCAGCTTCGCGGTGGCTTGGGAGGACTTCGATAATGATGGCGATCAGGACATCTACGTAGCCAATGATTATGGTCGAAACAACCTCTATCGCAACGACAACGGAGTTTTCCTCGACGTCGCGGCAGAGCTGGGTGTCGAAGACATCTCGTCAGGGATGTCGGTCGCGTGGGGGGATGTTAACCGCGACGGCTGGATGGATCTCTACGTCAGCAATATGTTCTCATCGGCCGGGAATCGCATCACGTACCAACGCCAATTCAAGCCAGAAGTGAGCGACGCAACCAGGCAGGCATACCAAAGAATGGCTAGAGGGAATTCGCTTTTCGAGAACCAGGGTGGAGTTGCGTTCCAAGATCGTAGCGAATCGGCCGCAGTTTCGCTGGGACGCTGGGCCTGGGGGTCCAGGTTCGTCGATCTGAACAATGACGGCTGGGAAGACATTGTTGTCGCAAATGGCTTTATCACCACGGATGACACGAGCGATTTGTGAAGCACGTATTGGCGACAGGTCGTGTCGCAATCGCCAATCGATGACTTTTCGGCCAAGAGTGTCGCACGCTACGAACAAGGTTGGGCGGCACTGAACAAGCTTTTACATCAGGATCACTCGTTCAGCAGTCACGAACGGGATACTGCGTTCCTCAATACCGGAGGTGAACGATTCGCGGATGTGTCCGCCGCCTGTGGCTTAGATCACCCGGGCGACGGTCGAGCGGTCGCAGCGGCCGACTGGGATTTTGACGGTGATTTGGATCTTTGGCTCACCGACCGCACTGCGCCTCGAGTTCGATTTTTGCGCAACGATGACCGATCTGGCCATCATTTTGTGGCTGTGCGACTTGAAGGCAATGGCGTCAACTGCAATCGCGACGCGATCGGTGCGCGTGTAACGCTCGACCAAATTCCTGGCTTACCAGGCAAGTCGATCCGCACTCGGCGAGCCGGAGACGCCTTCTTATCGCAATCGACGGAATGGCTGCATTTCGGCTTGGCAGATTCCGTCGACATGGGGCGACTCTCTGTGCGCTGGCCGGACGGGAAGGTTGAGAAATTTGAGGGTCTTTCTGCGGACGGCTTTTTCAATCTCCGTCAAGGAACTGGCAAGGCCAAACGATGGCAACCGCCGCAAATTCCAAAGCCTTGGAACTCAGGCTCGCCTGAAGTGGCTAGCGATTCTACGGATGTGGTACGAATTGTCCTGCCTGTACCCGTTCCCATTCCGGACGGCCCGTTCGTCGACGCCACACAAAAGCGAGTGTTGCTTAGCGATGCAGGGAGTGGGCCACTTCTCGTAAATCTTTGGGCGACTTGGTGCCAGCCTTGCGTCAAGGAACTTGAAGAGTGGACGCGGCATGAACAAGAGATTTCGTCAACCGGCTTGAGCGTGCTTGCCTTACACGTCGATCATCCGGACATTCCGTCCGATTCCGACGAGTCCCAGCAAGCACTTTGGACGCAATTGAAATGTAACTTCGCACGAGGTGTCGCCAGCGATGACTTAGTCAGGAGCCTGGATTTGCTGCAGCGCGGCGTGTTAGATCGATGGCGTCCGTTGCCCGTTCCAAGCAGCTTTTTGCTCGACGCGAACCGGCGCGTTGTTGTGATCTATAAAGGGCCAGTGGCGGTTGAGCAACTTCTGGCTGACGCAGAATTGGTGGCCCCTGACGCCGCAGGTAAGCGAATCGCCGCTGCGCTTCCGCTTGGCGGACGCGGATTCGTCGATCCCACTCGTGTCGATCCAATTCCCATCGCGGAGCAATTTATTGATCATGGACTAGTGAGAGCGGCCATTTCATTTCTGCATTCCGCCACACGAGACCTTGACCCGACCACGATGTCTGAATTCGACAAGGGAGAATTTGCAGACTCAAAATATGTAGTCGGCGTGCTGCTGCGCGAAGACAAGCAGCCGGCGCTCGCCCGGGGCGCTTTCGAGCAAGCCGTTCAACTGAACCCACGTGACATTCGTGCCCGGCGAGAGTTAGTCAAGCTAATGACTGCATTCGGCGAATTCGACGCTGCCGCGGAGCAATT
Organism: Planctomycetia bacterium; assembly: GCA_034440135.1. NCBI lineage: Bacteria > Pseudomonadati > Planctomycetota > Planctomycetia > Planctomycetia bacterium. Next base: position 764 of record JAWXBP010000045.1, on the reverse strand, counting down.
GCGCGCAGGTCTCGTGCTCGATCCGAAGAATGTAGAAATGTTTTCCACTCTAGGAACCATCCTCCTTCAGCAAGGCCGCGCTCGAGAGGCGATCGAACAGTTTGCGCGGGCAATTGCCGTTAAACCTGACGACCCATTCGCTCGGCTCATGCTCGCCGATGCGCATTGCGCAGCTGGCGAATATGCGGAGGGAATGACCCAGTATCGCTTAGTGCTGGCAGGGAAACCCAATTGGCAACCGGCCGCCAATAACCTGGCTTGGTTGTTGGCCACGCATCCGGATGAACGACTGCGAGATGGCAGCGAGGCGCTGCGCCTGATCGAATCGCTCATCGAGTCTACGGATGCCGTGCAGCCAAATCTCCTTGACACGTTGGCAGCCGCATATGCGGAGAACAATCGATTCGACGAGGCCGCGGCGACGGCTGGAAAAGGAGTTGAGTTGGCACGACAGGCCGGCAACAACGAGCTAGCGGAAAAGCTCGACCTTCGACGACGACAGTATGATTCCAAGCAGCCGTGGCGAGATAAAACGCTTCTTAGGGCGTCAATGTCGCCACCATAATGCATAGTGGCCTCGGTGGGCGAAATGGCGACATTTGTTCTGCACGTCTTCGCTGGATGCATTCAGCTCCAAGCAACGCGCTTCCACGGCAGCGGGGCCACCGCCGAGACTGGTCGAATGCATGTAATAATGCCAAGGCTTTTATCCCGAGTGCCCCGCGGAGGGCGGTTTGGCGGATCCGAGGCCTGGCATAGGATCG
>JAWXBP010000044.1 GCA_034440135.1 Planctomycetia bacterium | reverse complement strand
AGCGCCTCGTAGAGCGCGCGATAACGCGGAATCGCGCTCGGCGGCGCCTCCTCCGGCATTCCCGCGCACCAAGAGCGGCGCAACGCCGCCTGCGCCGCCCCCGTCACCAGATCCTGCGGGTCGAGGTCCGAATTGCAGACGATGCGAACCGGCCCGGCCACCTTCGCAATAGCTTCCCCGGCTACCTCGAACAGGCTGGAACGGAAATACCCCGCGATGCGGTCGTAGGAGACCGCATCTTCAAGTCGCTGGTTCAGCACCGCCTTGTCAAGGCGAATGCGGCGGCTGGAATGACGAGTAAGCATCGGCGATAGTTTGACCGATGACTATCGGCCGGTGCGCTTGTCGTCGGGCTGCATTGGCAGGCGGTAGTACATCCAGCGTGATTTGTGACGCAGTGCGCCACAAATTGAAAAAGCCTGGAAAGACGGTGACAGGTAGCAAGGAATCGAGACGTCAATCATTCGCGTGTCTCGGCACGGCCTCGACAAGCCTACCGATCCCTTCCATGAGGACCTGGAAACTACGCGAGCGATTGTGTTCCCGAGTCAGATGCCTGGCCATGCGCCGCGCGCCCGACATTTTTTGAAACTCCGGCACCATTGCCTTGAGTTCGACGGAAGGTTTGGCGACCGCGTCAGGATCGCGAAAACGCGCCTTTGCACCAAGCCCTGCCAACCGCTCGCTATCGAAAGCCGACGCCAAGGCGGTTGGTTCGCCGAGATACCAGGCTTCAAGCTCTTGACAGGCGATTCGCACCAGCGTGTCCTCGCGATCGCCTTCGCGACAAAGGTGCACCAGCTTGCGTTTGAGTTCAATGCAATCGTCCCTGTCGTTGTCACGGATCACGACGAAGCGCACACCCGGCTCGCGCCAGGCTTTCAGCTTCTTCGGGATGCTGCGCTCAAGGTCTTGCTTGCCCTCATGTGGAATACACAAGAAGGCAAGGGTCGGAAAGAGTCGCGGCAGCAGTGCATCGAGCAGCACCTTCATCGAGCGTTCCTCGACCAGAAATATGACACGCGTCATTCGACCGCCTGTACACAATAGACGGCTGGCGCAGCGTTCGCATCACTTTTTGTTGGCCGGCACGGCGCGTTCATGTCGGCCCGGCCCCTTCGAAAAGCCCTTGCTTCCATAGTGTCCCCGGCAGGTCTCCTGCGGCCACGAGATTGCGCAACGTCTCATTCTCCGACGCACGCAGCACGCTGGTGAAGCCACCGCGCTTTACCAGCCAAAAGACCTCGTCAAGCTCGGCGCCGTTGAGGAACTCCGGCGAATGGGTCGAAACAAACACCTGGCCGCCGCGGCGGGCGTAGTCGCGAAACTCCTCGACGAGTTCATACAGCAGTTCGGGATAAAGCTGATTTTCAGGCTCCTCCACCGCCAGCAGCGGATGCGGCTTGGGATCGTGCAGCAAGACCAAATAGGCAAACATCTTGATCGTGCCGTCCGAGACGTAGCGCGCGATGAATGGGTCCTTGAAGCTGCCATCCTGAAAACGCAGGACCAACCGGCCGTCCTCGGTGGGCTTCGCCTCCACACGACTGATCCCGGGCACTCGCTCGCTCATGATCTGCAGGACGCGGTCGAACTGCTCACGATGGTTCTCATACAAGTACTGCGCTACCTGCGCGATATTGTCGCCACGGTTCGAGAGGTGCTCGGCATACCCGGCCTCCGCGCTTGGCCTGGCGTCGCTAATGTGAAAGTCCGAGATGTGCCAGTTCTCGATCAAGCTGCGAAACTCCGCCACGACGCGAAATTCCTTGAACTGCCCCAGCCCTTTGATCGCGAGCACGCTGGGATCGTCCAGCACATGCTCCTTGCGCTCCGCCTCGACACCTTCCTGACCGTAGGCGGCCTCGTTGGTGATGGCGACCCCGCGCCCACGCGAAAAATCGACGAAGTGCCACGGCTGCCCGAATTGGCCACGGCGGAATTTGAGCACCTCCCGGTGCACCACCGGGCGGCCGCCGTCTTCCGCGATCTCAAGCTGATAAGTGGCCAGGCGCCCACCGCTTTCGCGAAATTTAACTGTGATGGCGATCGGTCCGGTTTCCCCGCGACTGACGAGCTCGCGGAATCCGCCTCTACGCGCCACTGCGGTCGCCACGTTCTGCGTCAGCGCTTCCTTGAGGAAACTGAAAACGTCGAATAGCGTCGTCTTGCCCGAGCCATTGGCCCCCACCACAACCGTCATCCGAGGCAAGTTGGTGAGCTTGGCGTCGCGGAATAGCCGGTAGTTCGCGATTTCCAGCGCTTCGATCTGCATTGTTCAATTCCTGATTTCAATGGGAGGGTAGTAATGCTCGACGAGCGACAGTTCGCGCCATGGGCTATCGAGGCCACGGGGAACAAGCGTATCGCAGGCGATACCCGGCGCCCGTTCGATGACGGCCTGAGTGTCGCTCTTCTCGTTCTTCGCCCGCACGGCGAAGACTTTTACGATGGCTTCGCCGGCCACCTCGAACAGGCTGGAACGGAAATAGCCGGCGATGCGGCCGCAGGAAACGGCACAATCGAGGCGCCGGTTCAGCACCGTCTGGTCGAGTCGGGGTCGGCGGCTGGAATGGCGAGTGAGCATCGGCGATGGTCAGGCAGAGGATTATCGAGCCACGCGAAAGAGTCACTTTACGGTCTTGCGCGCAATGCGTTTCTTGGGTGCGGGCGCCGATGTCTTGCGCTGCGCGGCAGACCCTTGCAGCAGTTGTTGTTGCCGGAAGCCCTCCAACTCGCGTTTCAACTCCTCCCGCAGTTCGAGCTCGCTTGGAAGTATCAGTTTGTATTTCGAAGCGAAGAGCTTTT
>JAWXBP010000043.1 GCA_034440135.1 Planctomycetia bacterium | reverse complement strand
TTAGGACATCACTTCGCATTCTTCACGTTGGTAGCACATGGTGTCGTGGCGCTCGGCATGGCGACTTGCTTGGCGATGAAACGCCAGCGAGAACTAGCAAAGTCGACGCTGCTGGGCATGGCCGCGGCGGTGCTGGCTGCGATGGTTGTTTACAGCCCTTGGTTGCCGGTGCTCATGGCGCAGGCGCAGCGCACAAAAGCCTGGTTCTGGGTGCCGTCGCGCGGATTCGCGGCGACTCTCTCGGCAATGTACGAATGGAACGTCGGCCGCCCGCCGGAGAGTGCATGGCTTACCGGCGCATTGCTCATCGGGCTCGTTGCCGGAGCGGTGGTATTGATGCGACGTGCGGCATTGGCGGGCTCGTTGTTCGGGTTGATGGTCACCTTGCCTTGGTTGTGTACGCTTGCCATCTCAGGGCTCGCCGGGCGTCCGTTGCTGCAGGAACGCTATCTCCTGTTCGCCGACGCTGGACTCTTGATGCTGCTCGGCGGCGTATACGTCGTGTTGAACTCCAACGCCACACGCTTCGCCTACCTGGCCACGTTGGGACTGTTATTTCTGCCGGCCACGGCCGCGTACATGTGTTCCTTGCCGACGGACACGCCAGCGATGGAGAAGGCGATGAACTCGCTGCGGAACCAATACCGCGACGGCGACGTAGTAACCGTCAGCCTACCGCAAACGGTGAACATCGCGAAATACTACTCGCACCGCGCCGGATTCGAGGTCGACGCGCGCGTGTACCTGACGCACGTCGCCGAAGGCGGGCAACCGATTCATACGACTTCGCTTCAAGCAGCGGAATTGCTTGCCGACGGCCCGCACGCGCCGCCTGCCGACTGCGTCCGCTGGTGGCGATTAGAAGTACAAGAGCCGTTCGCGAATTCGCGCGATGGATGGCGGCTTGAGTCGCATCAGGAATTCACCGGCCCTCCCGCCACGCGTGAAGTGGCTGGCAGCCATCAAGTGAGTTTGACGCTTTTCACGCGAGATCCTTAAATCGAACTGCCGTGCGTTCCGAACTCATCGAAGGCGATTTGACTATGGACGCACGCCGCGCAGTGACACTAGTCGAATTGCTCGTGGTGATCGCCATCATCGGCATGCTGGTGGCGATCCTGCTCCCCGCGATTCAGAACAGTCGCGAAGCGGCTCGCAAAGCGCAGTGTCAGAATCATCTCCGGCAAGTCGCGTTGGCGATCGAAAACCATCATGCCGCGTTTCGCCGCTTTCCGGCGGGCGGTTTCGAAGTCCCGCAAGGCATCGGCCCGGACAGCACTTCTTGGAGTTTTCTCGCCGCGCTGTTGCCCCGCATCGAACGGAACGACCTGCACCGCGCCGGCGGCGTGCCCAAGAAGACGCTGCGCGAAAGCGGCATCGCGGCGCATTCCATTGCCCTGTACCGCTGCCCGAGCGATGGATTTAGTACGTCCGGCCCGACCAGCGACGCTGGCAATCTGGAGGGCTTTGACGTCGGGCTGACGAATTACAAGGCCGTGATGGGCGCCAATTGGGGCGCCGACGGTTCGCAGCGGATGGAAGAAATCGGCACCGCTTGGCGCAACCCCAGCCGTACGAATTCGTTCGACGGCCTGGAGGACGGCGACGGACCGATGTTTCGCGCCGACCACGAAAAACCTCGCGGCCAGAACCATATTCGCGACGGGACGAGTACGACGTTTCTGCTCGGCGAAGCGTTGCCGGAGGAGGACCACTTCACCAGTTGGCCTTATGCCAACAACGTCTACAGCACCTGCGCGATGCCGCCCAACCTTGCCGTGGAAAGCCCGCACTGGTGGCCGAACGCGCAAGGGTTTCGCAGCGAGCATCCCGGAGGCCTGTTTTTCGCGATGTGCGATGGTTCGGTCCGTTGGGTGAACGAGAGCATCGAACTACGGCTATATCGCCAGCTGGCTACGATCCAAGGAGGCGAGCCGATCGACGACGCGGCATGGTAGGCGTTTCCCGTGGTTGATAGAATTTCAAAGCGCTGAACACTCGGCGGCAGCGCCGGGCGCGCCGCGACGGAATTGCTCTCCCTTAAGTCGACTGCTGTGACCTCAACCTATTTCAGTTCGCCCGCGCCGGAGTCGATCGTGACGCGCGAGAGGGCCACGCTTGCCTCGTATGCGATGCACAGCGAGACGAGTCGCGGCCGGCGGTATCCCGAATCGCCGCATCCCTATCGCGGGCCGTTCCAACGGGATCGCGACCGCATTCTCCATAGCAGCGCCTTCCGGCGATTGGCCTACAAGACGCAGGTCTTCACCGGCGATTTGGGCGATTATCACCGCAATCGGCTAACGCACACTTTGGAAGTCGCCACTGTCGCCAGGACCTTGGCCCGGGCGCTACGACTCAACGAAGACCTCGTCGAGTCATTGGCCCTGGCGCACGATCTGGGCCATCCGCCTTACGGCCACGCGGGCGAAGACGCGTTGAACGAATGCCTCGCCGAACATGGCGGTTTCTCGCACAACCGCCAGGGACTGCGCGTCTTGGAGTTGCTGGAGCAACGCTACCCGGAATTCCCCGGATTGAACGTCTCCGCGGAGATTCTCGACGGCCACGCGGCGCGAATCGACAAGCATTTCGACGCGGGCAATCTCATCGAAGTACAAGTCGTCGAAGCCGCCGACAGCATCGCCTACGACACGCACGACGCCGACGACGCGATGGAGCTTGGATTATTGACGCTGGACGAGTTGCTGAAGATCCCGCTCTGGCGACAGGCGCGAGAACAATTGCGCGAGAGTTACCGCAATCTACGCGGCAAGACGCTGCGGCGCGCGCTGTTGCACACGCTGATCGATTGGCAAGTCGGCGACCTCGTCGCACAGGCCGAGCAAGGCATCGCCGCGCACGGCATCCGCAGCGCCGAGGATGCCAAGACGGCGCCGACGATCGTACGCGCGAGCAGCCCGCTGCTGGAGCGCAAACGGGAACTGGAGCAATTCCTCTTTGACCGCGTCTACCGCCATCCGGACGTGCTACGACTGCGCGAGGAAGCGCAAACGTCGTTGCACGCGATGTTCGCCGGCTATGTGCAGCGCCCTGAGCTGATGCCGGAGAGATTTCGGGAGCGCATGCCGAGCGACGGCGTGGAACGCACCGTTTGCGATTATCTCGCCGGCATGACCGACCGGTATGCCGAACGCGAGTACCGGCGGCTCTTCGCGGGCAAGGCAAGCGAGTGATCGCCTTACAAAACAATCGTTACTTCGCACTCATCACATAAGCAATCACGTCGGCCAGGGCTAGCGGTTCGAGTTGCTGCTCTAGACCTTCGGGCATCAATGACATGCCGGTGCCGGCGATGTCGTCAATCTCCGCGCGGAGAATCGTATCTTCGGCCCCTTCGCCGCGGCGCAGAGTGATGCTCGTGGCGGTTTCGGCGGCCATGATGCCGGTCACCGCGCGGCCATCCGTCGTATTCACGACGTAGCTCACGAACAGCGGATTCACTTCACGATTCGGATCAAGGACATTCGTGAGAATCGCCTCGGGACCGCGCGAGCGCATCGCTGCAAGGCTCGGGCCCAGTTCATGGCCCACGTTTTCCAAACGATGGCACGCCGCGCAAACGCGCTGAAACGCGGTGCGGCCGCGCGCGACGTCGCCCTGCAGGCTCAACGCCGACTGGTATGTGTTCAATACCTCGGCGCGGGGTGACGGCGCGGTGTCGGCCAGTATGCGCCGAGCTTTCCTTTTGATTTCAGCGTCCGCATGACCGGTGAGCATTTTCACACGGGCCGCATCTAGTTCGCGCACGGAGAAATCGCCTTGTTCGATTGCTTGCAGTAACACGGCGATGTAGGTCGGCCGCGAACAAATCGCTTCCAACGCGGCGGAACGGGCGGAGGGGCTGAAGCCAGGCCAGTTCTCAAGCAGCAAGTTTGCCGCGGCCGGATCAGCGACCGCCGCGACGAGATGCAAACCCGCGAGTTGTAGTTCTAGCGGCGAGCGAGCGGAAAGCGATTCGGCAACCAACTCGTGCAGCGCTTCCCACGGCAGCCAACGCAGCATGCGCATCGCCGTCGCGCGTTGCGGAAGCGATGCTTGAGCATTGGTGGCCGTCGTTAGCGCCTGTTGGAGATTCTGCGACATGAGCTCGCGCAAACTCGCATCAGGAATGGCCTCGATGCGATTCGCCTGGCCGGTGCGCGCCACGGTCGCGGCGCAGAATCGATCCAACGCCGGCGCTAGCGTTGATTGTGTCTCGGATGGCGCATTGCGAAACGCCATTACAAGTGCCGCGAATTCCTCCGGCTCGTCGGCCTTGGCGACTTGCGCGGCGAGCGATTCCACGAACGCCGTCGGAAACGTGGCGTTCGGCGCTGAGGCGCTTTGAATCAACCGCGCCGCCACTTGCCCGGCGCCCTGCAATAGCGAACTCTGGAGCGCGAGCTGCTGCCAGCGATCGTCGGGGTAGCGCATCGCCAGCTCGCTCGCCAGTTCGACGCGCGTGTCCAGCGGCAGTTCCGCCAGCGTGAAGGCGATTTCGTAGTCGAGGTCCAAGTCCCCACGCTTCAGTGCCGTCCGAATCGCCATGACGAGCGATTCCGAGAGCTGGCGTCCCTCGCACAAACGCACCGCGTGCGTCGCGACGCGTGGATCGTGGTCGGCAATCGATTTCGCCCATTGTGCGTCGCTCAAAGAATTCAATCCGGCCAATACATAAAGCGCGTGCATTCTAGCGAGCGGCAGCGACGATTCCGCGGCGAGTCGCTCCAACTCCGGGACCGCGGCCGAATCTTGACGCGCGAAGAGCAGCCGCGCCGCCGTGTCGCGATGCCAGCCGTTCGGGTGTTCTAACAGCGCCGTCAGTTGCCGCGTGTCCAAGTCACTCGGCCGAACAACCTTCGGCTCCTTGAAGCCTTCCGGCACAATCCGATAGATACGCCCTCGATCGTTGCCGCTCGTCAAATCGAGATGCTGCTTGATGATTGGCGGCAAGCTGTCCGGGTGCTCGATGACTTCGCGGTACACGTCCAGGATATAGAGCGAACCGTCCGGCGCATTGGCGAACTGCGCGGGTCGGAACCAAATATCGGTCGACGCGACGAATTCCGACGCCTCGTCCATGCGCCGTCCAATGTATTCCAGTCCGTTTCGTTCGAGGCGCTTGCGATGCACGATGTTGCTGCCGACGTCGCCGATGATCGCTAAGCCGTGAAATTCCTCGGGCCAGGCGTCGCCCCGATAAATCGTCACGCCCGTCGCGCCGGTGAAGTAGCCGGCGGCGCGGCCCCCGCCTTCGATCGGGCCTGGCACTTTGCCGGCCACGCGCAGCGCGGTGCGCAATTCGCGCCAACGCTCGACCGGGCTGCGGCGAAACACCTCCGCCTGCGGACCGTCCGCCGCGATGCTCACGCGCGGGCCGGGCGCGGCCAATAGCGGATTGCGCGCGATACGGCGCTCCTCGAACATGACTTGCTGCAAGTGATCGCTATTGGAACTGACGAATTTTCGACCCCAATCGTCGAACGACATGCCATGCTGCGCGCCGCCGCTCGTGGCCTCAAGTTCTAGCGTGCGCGGGTCGAAAGCGAAGTCGCGGCCGTTCACATTCACGCCCGGCGCGTCAGGCTGATCGGGGCGGACGATGAGTCCACCGCAGGAGCTCGACGACCCGTGGATGCGATTGTCGAGTCCCCAATGAAAGCTGTTGAGCAATCCCTGCACATTGTGCCGCCGGAAGCCGGTGAACACGACACGCCGCTCGTCCGCGCGCCCGTCGCCATCGTTGTCGCGGCAATACCAGATATCCGGCGCGGCGCCGATGAACACGCCTCCGTTCCAACACGCGACCGCCGTGGGCCAGGAGATCTTGTCGGCGAACACAGTGGCGGCATCATATTTCCCGTCGCCATTCTGGTCCTCCAGCAAGCGCACTTGCCCGAGATGCCCTTCCTGGTCCTCGGAGTAGTCGCGCATCTCCACGACATACATCCGCAACCGGTCGTCGATGGCCACTGCGACCGGATCATTCACAAGCGGCTCAGTCGCGACGAGCTCCAACTGAAACGGCGGTTGAACTTCGAACGACGCCAAAGCATCCGCTGGCGCCAGCGGTGGCACGCGAACAAGCTCGGCGGCGAAGTCCGGCTGCGGTTCCTGCGCGACACCAAGCAAGCCAAGTTCATGCCAGGCAGTGCAGGCGAGCAAGGCGACTAAGTAAGTGTGAAAGGAGGGCACAGCCAGCATGTTCACGGCAGGAACTCGGGATCGCAGAAACAGGAGGGGAGTGAGCGTCGTACGGCATCAAGCCAAGCGACTCTGGCGGGAGTGACTGCGGCGCTTTCGACTGCGGAGATGGAACTCTGTGATTGCTCCGCATACCAGACCGCGGCCACGAGATTCATTTTCACCGCAGGGAGTTCAGGAATCAACACATTTCCCGCTACCGCCAGCCGAAGTGCTTCCGCCGCAAGCTCAAGCAGTTCAATGCGAAAGTCAGCATCGTCGGCAAGTGGATGATGCCAATGTCGCAACATGAGCTCCACGAGGAGCTCGGCCTCAAACAGCCCCGTGATGCGGAGCGACTCCTCAGCGATCGACATGCCAAAAACCTGAAATAAAGTTCAAGTCAATTTGATATTGAACAACGGCTGGCGCGATCGAATCAGCTCGGCCTCCAGAGCACGGCGGACGCGCGTCGGAGTGTCCGGCGGCAAAATTCGCAACTCCAAGTGCGCGCCTTCGATGCCTTGATCCCAGAGCCAGCGCGCGAGGCCCTTGTTATCCGAGTGATCCAAGTGCTTGGCTATTCGCTTGCGAAGATTCTCCGCTTCGCCGATATAAAGCGTCGCCGTAGGGCTATGAAAGAGGTAGATGCCTTGCTCCGCTACGATCGACGCAACGTCGAGCGCCGAGATAGCGCCCATACTCACGGCTACCGGCGAGACAACACGCGCCAAAAGTTCCGGAACAAGCTTGCGCTGCTTTCTGAGGCTGAAAACCGCCCAGCGGTATCGCAAAGCATCGAAGCCGGGCGCGATCGAAGCGGCCTCAGCGTCGAACTCGGCGACCAACTCCGGTGTTGAGACAATCACGTCCCAACTGACGCCGTGCTTCAGCTCCATATGCCGCGCCGCGATTTCGCTGGCATGGCGATACTCTTCCTGGTCGCGAAATTCCGTGCGCCGCACCTTCACCGTGCTACCCAGGTCGCCCGACTTGCGAAGATTGAGCAACGCAATGTTCAGATCCCGCACCGACACGGTCAGGCCAGCCTGGCGACAAGCTTCGATAAATCGGGGGTTTAGTTCAGGATCGGCGACGACGCGATCGGCGGAGAAGCCGTCACAAACATGCCTGAACGCTGATGCGAGCCGCTCCTTCATACGCTTAACACGGCCGCCAAGTCCTGGATGTTCAGCATCGGGCGGTATTTCTGAATGCATGTGGACTGAATTGCAACAGCACAACGGTGCTGTCGAGATTCTCGTGTCTTTTTCGTCGTACTTACGCCAACGTGGCTAGGCACCCGCGCGATCCGGGCGCCCACGACACGCAAATCGGACCAACCGGGAGACACGCTCAATTCAAATTGTCGCCTCAATTGACGATGAAGATCAACCGATGCGCCAACGTACACCTTTTGACCATTTTCACTCTGCAACATGTAAACGCCAGGAATCGCAAACCCCTCTTTTCGCAAGATCTGGTCCCATGACTTCATGCCCTGCAACTGACACGTGGCGACTTCCTCGCTGAAATCCTTTCGATACTCACGAAATTCCCTTGCATATTTACGCAAGGCGAGCGCTGCCCATCGATATTCGAACGGCGTGCGACCAGGACAATACGCCTGTGCGCGCCGGTCAAACTGGGCTGCAAGCTCCTGATCGCATAAAATCTCATCCAAAGTCAAATGAGTACTCGACGTCATCTCCCGCAATGCCATCTCGCTGGCAAATCCGAACTCATCGATTTCCTCGCGATTCAGAATTCGACGCCGAATCACTTCCAGTTTTGGCAGCTCCTTGGCCTTTCGGAGCCGCAGAAGAAATCGATTCCAGTCAGTTGCTTGTCCAGGCAATGACCGGCGTTGACAGCCACTCACGAACGCTTCATTGATCTCAGGATTTGCCAGCACGTGATCGACCGACAAGCCCGCCCTCGCCGCTTCAAACGCCTCAATGATGCCCGACTTCAAATCGAGCGCTCGCGCGCGTGGCGTCGTGGGCGCGCTACGCTGCGGCTCCGCCGAGCCATCCAGCGCCTGTCCTTCGCGCACGCCGTTCAAGCGCTCGCGGATTTTCGCCGCATAGTCTTTCGACAACTCGAATCCCTTGTGCTGCCGGCCAAGCTTCTTGGCAACCACCAGCGTCGTGCCGCTTCCTCCGAAGGGATCGAGCACAAGATCGCCCGGGTTGGAGGAGATGCGAATGATTCGCCCCAAAAGCTGCTCCGGCATCTGGCAGCCGTGAAAGCCTGCGCGCTCTTTGAAGGTTCCCGCGACGCGCGGGAAATACCACGTATCCTGCTCGGCGGCAAATCCGTCCGGGACGTCTTGCGGGCGCAAAATCCAGGTGTCGTCGGGAAGTCGGCCATCGGGATTGGCGCGACCGTCCGCATAGACTAACTGCCGAGCGGACGGAACGCGCACGTTCGCGTCTTGAGCGTTGAACGTGAATTTGCCGATGCGCCCATCCTTCACAAAGTGAAACAAATGGGCGTGTGAGCGATTGAACTTTTGGGTGCAGTTGACGCCAAACGTGTAGTACCAGATCACCCAACTGCGACAAGTTAGGCGCAAATCATTCTGGGCAATCAACTTGAGTTCGGCGGCGTATTCATCGCCAATCGCCAGCCAGAATGTCCCCGTCGGCTTGAGCGCACGGACCACGCCGCGCATCCATTGCCGGCTCCATTCGAGATACTGCTCGTAGCCTTTGCGGTCGTCGTAAACATCGTACTTGTAGCCGATGTTAAACGGCGGATCGGCGAACGCCAAATCCACGCTGCCGGGCTCCAACTCCGCCAATTTGGCGACGCAGTCCCCTTGTTCAATTCCAGATTGCCACACAACAACGCTCCCACGATTGTTGCGGCCAAGCGCGCCAGTAGCGGCGCCTCGCCAGTGTACTTGTGTCCATTGTGGTATCGTACCAGATACACTTCGGAGTTCAAGCAGGTTACCCGCGCTGATCGCTCCGGTATAGTGATCGCTCGCTCAGATTGCATTTCGCCACAGCCTTTCTTTCGTCACCGCCATGAAACTCGCCATCTGCAACGAAACCTTCGTCGATTGGCCCCATGCGCGGGCGTTTGAGTTTGCGCGGGAGTGTGGGTATACGGGCATCGAGATTGCGCCGTTCACGTTGGCGAAGGACGTACGGGCGGTCACTCCCCAGCAAATCCAGGAGATGCGGTCGCTGGCGGAACGGTTCGAGCTGGAGATCATTGGGCTGCACTGGCTATTGGCGAAGACCGAGGGGTACCACCTCACGAGTCCGGACGCTGTGATTCGCCAGGCAACCACGGAGTATCTCCAGGACTTGGGCCGCTGTTGCCGTGAATTGGGCGGGTCGGTGCTGGTCTTTGGCTCGCCATTGCAACGCAATCTCTTGCCGGGCGTGTCGCACGAGCAGGCGACTGAGTTCGCCGTCGAAGTGTTTAGCGCGGCGATGCCGGTGTTGGAGGACTTAGACGTCATCTTGGCCGTGGAACCTTTGGGCCCGGCAGAGGGGAACTTCCTGCTGACCGCGGCGGAAGCCGCTGCGCTGATCGAACGCGTCGGTTCCACGCATTGCCGGCTGCATCTCGATTGCAAGGCGATGTCCAGCGAAGTGCAATCGATTCCGGAGATCATTCGCCAGTATGCGCCGCTGCTGACGCACTTCCATGCGAACGATCCCAATCGGCGCGGGCCTGGCATGGGGGACTTGGAATTCCTGCCGATTCTCGAAGCGCTGGCGCAGATCGACTACCGCGGTTGGGTCTCCGTCGAAGTGTTCGACTACAGCCCCGGGCCGGAGCGATTGGCGAAGGAGAGTATTGATTATCTCCGTGAACGCGTTGAGCAGTTGATGGGCTGAGCGCGATTTCGATTCGCCATCTTCTCCTCATCAGGTATGCGGCTAATCCGCAAGTAACTTTCGCGGCGCGCTCATCAAGTCCGCATATTTGCTTGTTAAAATCCTGCCCGACAGCAGGAACGTATGCGGCGGAGTTCACTCTCCTTTCCTACCCTGGCGCACCAGGAACTCAGCCGCGCCGCCCGTGGGCTCGATTGACTCCCGCGATAGCCCCCCCCCTCTCCCACGGGCGGCCCGTTTCTGTGCAATCAACGTCAGAGTAGGTCGCGCTCCGGTCACTTACGTTCCCGGCTCTATCGGAGCGAGTGCCGAACTACTACTCGACCACGTCGACGGCGCGGACGCGGCGGACGAGTAGCGCCAGGCAGGCGAGGCAGATTCCGCCGACGATCCAGGCGGCCCAGATGGCGAGTTCCCGGTCCATTTCGCGCTCGAAACCGCCGAAGATCAGGCGGCCGACGTAGCGGATATCGCGCCAGGGGTCGAGCAATTCCCAATAGCGGTTGTCCGTCGTGCGGCGAATCGCGTTCGCCATGCCGCTCATCAAGACGAACAGGCAGGACCAGGTGATCGCAATCGGCGCGATCGTTTGCAAATACGCCGAGAGCGTCACGATCCAAATGCTCAATACGACGCAGAGTACGAGCCCGTAGCTGAGAATCGAAACCGCGATTTCCCAATTGTCGAGCCAATAGTCAAACGACGAGGTGAACATGCCGTACTCGACGAACAGCAACAACGCCGGCAGGCTGGTCAAGAGCGCAATCAACGAACTGACCGCCAGCAGCTTTCCGATGATGCAGTGCGCGCGATCGATCCGCCGGGACAAGTAGAACGGCAGCGCTCGAGTGCGAAAGTCCGCGCCGACGAGTAAGCTGCCGGAAAAGGCGAGCAGGATCATCACGATCAGGCTTTGCCCTTCCATGAACTTGACATAGCCGGAGTCCTTGGCGATGTCCGGCTGCGTGCGGAAGTCGAATCGATTCAACAACTCACCGCGGGCCTCCGGAGGAATCGGCAACTGCGTCGTGGCGTAGATGATCGACCAGAAAATCAGGAAGTTCAGCATCCCGAGCGCCAGCACGAACCAATATACGCGCCGCCGCAGCACTTGCAGAATCGCCACACGTACCAAGGCGAGGCAGCTCCACCACGGCGATTCCAATTCGCCCTGCCAGCCGTGATAATGTGCGACGTCGATGCCCATGTGAGTTACGGAATCCAGTGGTGCAAAATAAACGATTCGGGTTGTGTGCGATGCTAAGTAGACTGCGCGGTGGTAGCTGCGTTTGACGCCGAAGTCACTCGGAAGAACAGTTGCTCCAGGTCTTCTTCTTCGGGCCGCAGATGGGTAATGGTCGCGCCGGCCGCTTGTGCGAGAAGAAAGAAATCCCGGGTTTCCCAGCCGTTTCGCGTGGTAACTACGGCCCGATTCTCTTCCGGCTGAGCGACCACAACGTGACCGCGCGCCTTAAGCGCCGCGAGCATCGCGGCCGAGTCTCCGTCCCAGCCGATCTCATAGCGATTCGCCGTCTGCGCACACAGCACCGCCATCGGGCCGCTCTGCACGACCGTACCGCGATGCAGCACCACGAGTTGTTCGCAAAGTTGTTCCACGTCGCTCAGTAAATGCGTGCAGAGGATCACGCTCTTGCCGGTTTCCGCGATCAGGTCCTCGATCAATCGCAACATCGCCATCCGGCCGGCGGGGTCCAGTCCGTTGGTCGGTTCGTCCAACAACAACAACTGCGGGTCATGCACTAACGCGGCGGCCAGTTTCAATCGCTGCAGGTTGCCGGCGGAGTATTCTTCCAGCCGACGATAGCGCAGCTCGCCCAGGCCGACGTAGTTCAACACCTCGTGGGCGCGGCGCCGGGCGTCACGGTGCGGCATGCCGTAGAGGTCGCCGGAGAGCGTGACGAACTCGACTCCCTTGAGCATCGACACTACGGCCGCGGCCTCCGGCATATACCCCACGCGGCCGCGCAGCGCCCGGGAATTGTGCCGAATATCGCAATCCAAAATCGTGCCGTTGCCGGCGTCCGGCTTGAGCAGCCCGAGCAGCACTTTGAGCAGCGTCGACTTGCCGGCGCCGTTGTTCCCGACCAGCCCGATAGCCCCCGGCTCCAGCACGATAGTCACATCCCGCAGCGCCTGCACTCTCCCGAAATTGCGGCTGACGTGATGAATGTCGAGAAGAGGCATTAGGGGACTGTCGAAGAACGAAATCCGAAGGTCAAAGTCGCGCCAACCGTCTCACTCACAATGGCGTCCCACCCATACTAGCCCGACGCGCCAGCGAGGGGGAGTTGACGGGGCAAATTGCTTGCCGGCCACGCACTCGAACGGCACGCAGTTACTTATTGGCCATCAGCTCCTCAACCAGCTTGGCCAGGAGCGCGGGATCGTCCTTCTCCCGCAGGTGTTCGATGCGTGTGGCCGGAATCTTGAGCTTCTCCAAGACGACGATGAGGTTTTTCCAGTGCCGCGCCCGGGCTTTGCCCTCGGCCAAGTACAGTTCCGTGACCAACTCCGAGAGCCGCTGCAGTGCGATCTGGTCGGCGTGCTCGTAGTAGTTCTTGATGATGTTCTGCTGGTATTTGCTGTATTCCGCCACAGGCAGGAGTCCTTTCCGACAGATTTGGATACGGCTGGCGCGACGCCCGGTTCATCGCCGAGGCAATTCTAGTCTTATCGGCACGGCGGCAGCATTCCCCTTGATCGCCAAGATTGCTGGCACTTCGACTCAAGCCCAGGGAAGGCCACCAAGAATTCTGGACCGCAAAGATGGCTTTGAGGGCCTTCCCTGGGCTTAGGTGCTGCGGCGCTATAGCAGCAAGTTAAATGCCGGCGCGAGTGGTTTGTGGAACCGACCTAGGCTCGCTAAACTGCTGTCTTGAGCTGGCAAAATGCCCCCAACCTTGGGGGCTTGGCGTCTGGAATGGGAGTGGCGATGGGAAACGTGGCCAAACTCGAATTCGGCGACAAGAAGGTCGAATTGCCGGTGATCGTCGGGAGCGAACAAGAAACCGGCTTGGATATTTCCAAGCTGCGCGCCCTCACCGGGGCCATCACGCTCGACGACGGCTACGTCAACACCGGCTCCACGACCAGCGCGATCTGCTTCCTTGATGGCGAGCAGGGCATTCTTCGCTATCGCGGCTACCCCATCGAGGTTCTGGCCCAGCATTGCAGCTTCGTCGAGGTGAGCTACCTGCTGATCTACGGTGAATTGCCGAACGGCGCCCAGTTGCAGGAATTCAGCAACAATCTGCGGCGTCACACGATGCTGCACGAGGACATGCGGCTGTTCTACAACGGCTTCCCGCGTGACGCCCATCCGATGGCGATCCTGAGCTCCGTGGTCGGTGCGCTCTCGACGTTCTATCAGGACGCCCTCGACCCGCACGACCCCAAGCAGGTCGTGATTTCCATCTACCGGCTGATGGCCAAGTTACCGACGATCGCGGCCTTGGCCTACAAAAAATCGGTGGGGCAACCGTTTATCTACCCGCGCAACGATCTGACGTACTGCGAAAATTTCCTGCAGATGATGTTCGCCGTCCCCAGCGAGTCGTACGGGATCGATGCGGAAATGGTGCAGGCGCTGAACCTCCTCCTGATCGTACACGGCGACCACGAGCAGAACTGCAGTACGTCGACCGTGCGGATGGTCGGTTCCAGCGATGCGAACCTGTTCGCATCGATCTCGGCCGGCATCTGCGCCTTATGGGGACCGCTACACGGCGGAGCGAATCAGGCCTGCGTGGAGATGCTCGAAGCGATCAAGGACTCGGGCGGCGATGTGAAGGCCTACATCAACAAAGTCAAAGACAAGACCAGCAACATTCGCCTGATGGGCTTTGGCCATCGCGTCTACAAGAACTACGACCCGCGGGCCACGATCATCAAGGCCAGTTGCGATCAACTCTTGAAAAAGCGGCACATCAGCGACCCGATCTTCGAGATCGCCCAGGAGTTGGAAGCCGCCGCGCTTTCCGATCCGTACTTCATCGAACGGAAGCTCTACCCGAATGTGGACTTCTATTCCGGCGTGATTTACCGCGCGATGGGCCTGCCGGTGAGCATGTTCACGGTGATGTTCGCCATTGGCCGCCTGCCCGGTTGGATCGCCCACTGGAAAGAAATGATGGAGTCCCCCAGCAAGAAAATCAGCCGCCCACGGCAGATTTACACCGGCCCGGTGGAACGCCCATTCCTGCCGATGAAGGACCGCAAATAGTTCGTTTGTCGTAACAACACTAGCGCGTCGCGACAGAGGTCCGTGCCATGTCAGTTTCGGATCAACAATTGCGGTGGGTGCCTGGGGCAGGGGCAACGATTGCGCAGTCGCCATGGTCAAGCCTCTGGGGCTTCGCTGGACTTGCCAACAAACCGCCACGATGCCCCAGCCAGTTCGACGTGGTTGCCTCTACCGTTCGCCGCAGCCCCAGGCACCCACGTCGAACTTCTGAACCCAACATTCCCGTATCAATTCGTCTTACCTCGCCATCATGCTGAACCGCTTTGAGGCCGATTGGCCGCATGGGTCGAAGGAACTTCCGTCACACGCGCAGGCCGTGATTATCGGCGGCGGCATAGTCGGCTGTAGCGTCGCGTATCACCTCACGCTGGCCGGCTGGAAGAACGTCGTCCTGTTGGAACAAAACCGCCTTGCCGGTGGCACGACTTGGCATTCCGCGGGCATGATCGGCCGTTTGCGAAATAGCAACGCGCTGACCAAGATCAACAAGTACAGCGCTGATCTCTATTCCCGCTTAGCGGAAGAAACGGGCGAACCCACCGGTTGGAAGCAAGTCGGCAGCCTGATCGTCGGCACGACTCCGGCGCGGATGCAATTGCTGGAGCGCACCGCCGCGATGTCCGAATTATTCGGCGTGGAAGTGCACTTGATCACGGCCGACGAAGTCGTCGGGCATTGGCCGTTCTTGCGGCGGGAAGACATTCTCGGCGGCGCTTGGCTGCCGCTGGACGGCAAGCTACGGCCCGACCTGACGACGCGCGCCTTGGCCAAAGGCGCGGTCGATCGCGGCGCCAAGGTGCTGGAACACGTCGAAGTCCAGAAAATCCTGACGCAGAACGGCCGCGCGTGCGGCGTAGAAACGTCGCTCGGTTCGATTCGCTCCGACGTGGTCGTCATCTGCGGCGGGATGTGGACCCGGCAGTTCGGCCAGCAACACGGCATCCAAGTGCCGCTCCATCCCGTGGAGCATCACTACATCGTCACCGAGCCGATCGATGGCGTCCACGACGACATGCCGGTGGGACGCGATCCGGACCGCGCGATTTATTTCCGCACCGACGGCAATCAGATCGTCCTGGGCGCGTTTCAAAAGCACTCGAATCCGTGGACCGTGGACCGCGTGAAGAAAGATTTCAGCTTCGAGTTGCTGGAACCGGATTGGCCGAAATACGCCGAACCGCTGGCAAGCGGCAAGTGGCGAATTCCGGTGTTGGAGAAGGTGACGTTCCCGGTGTTTTGCAATGGCCCGGAAAGCTTCACGCCGGACAATCATTTCATCTGCGGCGAAGCCCCGGAATTGCCTGGCTGCTATGTCTTGGCGGGATTCAATTCGGTCGGGATCGCGAGCGCCGGCGGCGCCGGCAAGGTGCTGTCCGATTGGATCGTCGACGGGGCGCCGCCCTCTGACGTGTGGAGCGTCGATATCCGGCGCTTCGCGCCGTCGCAGAACAATCGCACGTTCCTGCGCGAACGGGTGGCGGAAGTGCTCGGCCTGCACTATCAAATGGCCTGGCCGAACTACGAATTCGAGACCGCGCGCCCTTTGCGGATGTCGCCCATCCACGAACGGCTCGCCCAGCGCGGGGCCTGCTTCGGCAGCAAGATGGGCTGGGAGCGCCCCAATTGGTTCGCGCCGCCGGGCGTCAAACCGGAGACGGTCTATTCCTTCGGTCGCCAGAATTGGTTCGAGTACTCCGCCGCCGAGCACCGCGCCGCGCGGGAACGCGTCGCCGTGTTCGATCAATCGGCGTTCTCGAAGTTCATCTTTCAGGGCCCGGACGCGCTGGAGATTCTGCAACGGCTTTGCGGCAACGAAATGAACGTCCCGATCGGCCGCGCGGTCTACACGGGTTTGTTCAACGAGGACGGCGGGTTCGAGAGCGACCTGACGATCACTCGCTTGACCGACGATCGGTTCTATCTGGTCTCCGGCAGCGCGCAGACGATGCGAGACTACCACTGGATTCGCAGCCATATCCCCGCAGAAGCCAACGTCCAACTTCACGACGTCACGGCGCAGTACGGCGTGCTGGGATTGATGGGCCCTAACTCGCGCGCGCTGTTGCAGAAACTAACCGACGCGGATCTCTCGAACGCGAGTTTTCCATTCGGCGCGGCGCGCTGGATTGGCATCGGCCGCGCCACGGCGCTGGCGATCCGCATCACCTACGTCGGCGAGCTGGGCTGGGAACTGCACGTGCCGGTCGATCAAACGGCCTGCGCGTATGATGCGCTGGTCGCCGCTGGCGACAAACATGGACTGACCAACGCCGGACACTACGCAATCAATTCGCTGCGATTGGAAAAGGCCTATCGCGCCTGGGGCGCGGAGCTTTCGCCCGAGGACACGCCGCTCGAAGCCGGCCTGGGCTTCGCCGTGGCCTGGGGCAAGTGCCCGGAGTTCCTGGGCATGGACGCGCTGCTGCAACAGCAACAAGAGGGTGTGAAGAAGCGGCTCGTCACGTTCACGATCGACGACCCGGAGCCAGTGCTCTGGGGCAGCGAACCGATCTATCGCGACGGCCGCGCGGTCGGCTACACCACGAGCGGCGCCTACGGCCACACGCTCGGCCACGCCATCGGCATGGGCTACGTCAGCCAGGCGGAACCGATCGACAATGCTTTCATCCGCGCTGGCAAGTACGAAATCAAAGTCAACGGCCAGCGCTACGCGGCGACGGCGCACCTGCAGCCGCCGTATGATCCGAAACGGGCCCGAATCCTGGCGTAAACCATCGCCTCCTTTCGCTCCGCGAAAGGCGAACATGACGTGCGCCAAGTCTATCCGCGCAACAATCGTCGGCGTGCCAGCAAAACGCCCCCCAATCCGCAAAGGACGAGCACTGCCGAGGTTGGCTCGGGCACTCCCACCGGGGCGCCCGCGCCGAAGTTGTTACGGACGTTGTTCAGGTCCGTGATGTCTACGTCGAGATCGCCGTCGGTGTCGCCCAGCCCTTCGCCGCTGAAATTGTTGCGGACGTTGTTCAGGTCCGTGATGTCGACGTCGAGATCGCCGTCGGTGTCCCCGAGTTGTGTTGGATCGGGATCAGGGAACTCACCAAGAAACTGAATGTTGTCTAACCAGAGAGTCGTTTTCCCCTGCAACGCCTGACCGCCGCCGCCCCAGAGCTGCAACGTTAACGCGCGAATATCGTTGATCGCCCCAGTGGGCGTAATGTCGAGGTTCACCCAAGCGCCGCGACTGCTGAGATTGCCGGAGTGCTGAGGCGTCCAATCCCAGTTGTCGCCAGTGCGCGCGACAATGTCCAAGTATCCGTCATCGAGCCAAGGCGTGTCAGGAGATTCCTCAGCCACACGAACATCGGCAATGAAGAGGTAAGCGGGCGTGGCATCGAACGGAGTTGGAAAAATGTAAGTGAAGTCCCCCTTTTCCTTGAGGCCGGCGGCGTCGAAATCGATTTCGATCTTCAATGAACCCGAAGCGGGATTGTCCGAGGAATCCACCGTGGGATCCCAAGACGCCGTCGAGGGAGCGCTGCTCCACGTTTCGTAAAACCAAGCCGCGGCTTCATCCGCGGAGTTGAAATCGCTGACGACGTAGTCCGCGCGAACGCCTTGATGCGTGTTCACGGCGACAAATCCCAAAACCAGCGACACGCAGAACAGCCGACGGCTTTGCGCCGACAAGAACGCAAGAGACATGATACGAATCCTCAGCGATGTGGGCGCGAGACTTGAACAAGTCGCAGGAGGCGGCGTAGCGGGACCGACGTCCTTGCGCCGACAGTGTAATTGCCACGATCGTGGTACGCCAAGTCCCGGCGCGATTTTTCGGCCACTCGCCAAGTGGCAATTCCGAGTCGTCGCTCAGCCCCAACGGGGCGTCAGATAATAGCCAGCGGTGCGAACCGCTGGAAATGAGGGCCCCAACAAACAGTGCAGCCCCACCGGGACGACACCTTTGTTGTGTCGCCCCGGTGGGGCTCTGCACGTTTTGTTCGATCAATTTCCAGGGGTTGCCACCCCTGGCTATTATCTGACGCCCCGTTGGGGCTTTATCGAAGTTGGGATCGGGGCATACGCGCACGCTACGGAATCAGCAACACGCCACCCGTTACCGCCGCGGCTTGCACCGCGGCCCCGCGGACGCTGACTGGCACGGGCGGAATCATATACGGAGCACAGTCGCCTGGGCGATAGTAGCCCAGCGGATAGACGCATTCCCAGGGGGCTTCAACGCCCATCTTATACGGCAACACCGGCACCGTGGCGAAGAACATGCCGCCCGAGATGACCGGCTGCACGACGGGTCCCCAGGAGTGACCGTAGCGTTCGAGTTGCACGTCTTCAAAGTAGAGCGGCTTGTGGCACAGGCCCGAGGCTTTCCACATGAACGTGGTTTCGTCCCACATGCGGGCCTCGAACGGTCCGCTGTGTGGCGCGGCGCACTCCTCTGGCATCCGTCCCGGCGTCGCCTTCGTGGCATCGGTCAAATCGTGGATTGACCGCGCATTCTTGATATCGCAACTGCGACGGGACTGCGCGCCGTTGCTGTTGAGGAGCGGCGCGGAGCGTTCCATCGGCTCCGGATCTTGCTCCTGCGAGATCAACTCGTATTGCTCGTAGGCGACTTGATCGACCGAGGAATCTAATTCCTCCTCGAACATCGGTGGCGCCGGCGTCGGCGACAACTTGGGCGCGTGCGCCAGCGTTTTCAATTTCGTCGCTTCGCTGGCTCGCGCCTTGGAGCGCTTTGCCGCGGGCTTTGCAGGTTCAGGCGTGCTCGATTCGACGGTGCGAATCTTGAGCACGCTCGACTTGCGTTCGGCCGCTTGCGCGCTGGCCGTGAGCAGCAATGCCAAACCGGCGCCGGCGACCAGTTTGGTCCAGGCGTTAGGTCCCTTCGCCGCCACCGTGTTCGACGGTGTAATTGGGCGCTTCCTGCGTAATGGCGATGTCATGTGGATGGCTCTCCCGCACGCTGGCGGCTGATACCTGGATGAACCGCGCTTCGTTGCGCAGCTCGTCAATGTTGCGGCACCCGCAATAACCCATGCCGGCCCGCAACCCTCCCACGAGTTGATATACGAATGGTCCCAAAGGTCCCTTGAACGGCACGCGTCCTTCGACCCCCTCGGGAACCAACTTATCTCCGGTGCGATTCGTCCCCTGGCGGTAACGCTCGCTGGAGCCCTTGACCATGGCGCCGAGCGAACCCATCCCGCGGTAGACCTTGAAGCTTCGTCCCTGAAACAAAATCTGTTGCCCGGGGCTTTCGGCCAGGCCGGCGAACAATCCGCCCACCATCACGGCGCTGGCGCCGGAGGCGATGGCCTTGGTGATATCTCCCGAGTAACGAATCCCTCCGTCGGCGATGATCGGAATCTTCCGTTCCTTAGCTGCTTCGACCGCGCCCATGATCGCGGTCACCTGCGGCACGCCCACGCCCGAGATGACCCGCGTCGTGCAGATCGATCCCGGGCCGATGCCCACTTTCACCGCGTCGGCGCCGGCCTCGATCAAGGCCGCCGCGCCTTCGCGCGTGGCCACGTTTCCGGCGACGACGTCGATATCCCAGCGTTGCTTGATTTGTTTGACCGTCTCGATCACGTTGGCCGAGTGCCCGTGAGCACTGTCGACCACGAGGACGTCGACCCCCTTGGAGATGAGGCTCGCGATCCGGTCGTAGTCGTAGACGCCCACCGCAGCCCCCACCCTCAGCCTCCCTTGCCTGTCTTTACAGGCTTGCGGAAAGCGCCGCATCTTATCGATGTCTTTGATGGTGATCAGGCCGGTCAGTTTTCTATTTTCGTCAACCAGCAAAAGCTTCTCGACCTTATTTGCCATCAAAATCTTCTCAGCTTCCTCCAACGTCACGGTCCCCGTAGCCGTTACCAACGAATCCCGGGTCATGACCTCGGAAATCTTCCGCTCGCTGTCCTCCTGAAAGCGCAGGTCACGGCGCGTGATGATGCCGGCCAGGCGGCCTTCGACCGTGATCGGCACGCCGGAGACATTGTGCTGGGCCATTACCTCGCGGGCCTTAGCGAGGGTGGCCTCCGGAGGCAAGGTGACCGGGTCGACGATAATCCCGTTAGCGCTCCGTTTGACGTGGTCGACCTCCTCGGTCTGCCGCTCGACCGAGAGGTTCTTGTGGATGACCCCCAGGCCCCCCTCCTGCGCGAGCGCAATCGCCATCTCGCTCTCGGTCACGGTGTCCATGGGAGAGCTGAGCAGCGGAATGTTCAGCTCAATGCGCTTGGTCAACCGCGTCGCCACACTGACCTCGGCCGGCACCACGTCACTAAACCGCGGCTCCAGCAACACATCGTCAAACGTAATGCCCAGGTACGCCACCTTGTCAGCCATATCTCAGTTACTCCTCCTGGGGTCGGCGAGGGGGTAACCCGGCATTATCAGGTAACTGGCGGGGGTTGAGGAGGGGGGCGCCTCATACCAACTCGACGCGCCAGTGAAGGGCCGATCTCACAGAACTGCAATTGACGCCCGCGGTTAGGTCGCCCGAGATTGCCCGAGCAGTTCGCCTGATTCACGACGGAGGGCTGGGGCATGCCGCGCTGGATATCAATCGCCTTGGCGCTGGTGTTGCTTTCATCGTCCATTTCCGTGGGTCGGGAGCATGAGCCTGTGGCGACGCCCATAGTCCAAGGTCCCTACTTGGCCGACTACTGGAACTTCAACGCAAGTCCGTTTTACGACGACGTGCGCACCAGCCAGACTGATATCACGCAAGCCCGGCTTCACCTGGGTTACGAGCCGCAACTCACCTTTGAAGAAGGTTTGCGCCGTTCGATCGAGTTCTATCTCGCATAGGCGAAGTCTTGGTTCGCTGGCATCTGCGCATTCGCTGAATCGAACAAGCGAAGTCGCCTGGCGCGGAGCTGCGCTGAGGTTGACTCTGTCCTCCATGATTTTGTCCCGCTAACCGAATCTCCGCGTTCATTGGCGTAGTCGATGGATGAGGCTCGTCGCGGCTTAGGCGAGAAAAAAACGGGCTTTGCTAACGGCGCTGTAACGTCCACTCGGATGCTGCGCTGAATACAGAGTTGCGGCAAAAGCGGCGATTTGCACGGCCCTTGCCCCGACCGGCACGGTAGACTTGGTGTCGGCTGCGTCGGGAAGCGGAAGCAATGATCGTCCAGGGATGTCGCAACTCGTCTCGAACCAATCGAACTCATCCCGGCCACGCGCTGTCAACCGATGCGCGGCGTCGGAGTGATCCCTTGCGAGGTGTCCAATGAGTCGAGGCCCAAACGAGCACCGAGTAGTGCTCTCGAAGCCGACGTTTCGACAGTTGGCGATGGCATTACTCTTGGCCATGCCGACCGGTGCAACTGCCGCTGCTCCGACAGAGATCGCGGAGCAGTTTCGAGCCGCCGCGCAGACGCACGGCAAGCTTGCACTGGGCGAGATCTCGGCGTTCAAGAACACCTATCTGGCCGACGTGACGATTCAGACGCCGAAGATCGGCGATGACGGTAGCCTATCCGGGACGGCGACATTCGCCGGGCAGGACGCGCCGGTCCTATTGCAATACGTCGGCGGAGAATCAGGCGGCGCGGGACAGTGGTTGCTGGCCTGGCGGCTACCGACGCGCAACCTCGGCGAATTGATTCCCGCGATGGCCGCAGTCGCCAACCAAGGCCTGCAATTGGCCACGCCCGTGATGATCTTCTCGACACAGCCCGTCGAAATCGCTTCGTCGTCGATGGCCGCCCCGGTGAGAGATTTTTACCGTGAAGTCTATGGCGACGGTGCGTACTCGCTGCATGTTGAGGACGGCGTCAATCTCGTGACCTCGATTGAACTTCGCGGCGAGTTGCTGGCTGGCATGCAGACCTTGGGCGTCAATCCGCAAGGCCTGGTGCTGGAAGGCGTGGTGTTAAAGAACTTCGATGCGACGACATTGCGCCAAGCCCGCGATCAAGGCCGGCTGATAAGCGCCGTCTCCAAAGACGCTGTACTCCGCGCCAGGCTGGCGCAAGGCGCGATCATCAATCTGCCCGACACTTTCCAAGTGAGTGAATTCGCGCTCCTCGTCACGGGCAAGCCGTCGGTCGGCGTGGCGTTCAACATGCTCGTCGGCGCCGGGAGTGATCAGCGCAAATTCATCTGCGAGGGCTTGTTTCTAGGCGGACAGCCACAGGGCGGCGGCATGTCCGGTTTCTCGATCACCGCCCGCAGCGACGACGCATCGCTCTGGCGAAACGCACTCGGCATCTAAGGGCTGGAACTGCTCTCCGCGCAATTGGCGCTCAAGAACGAACTGAGCAACGGCGGCCCGCCGCGACTACAGATCGGCGTCCAGGGGGACTTGAAAGTAGCCAACAAGCGGATTGGTTTGGCCGGTGGAATGGCGGCTCGAAAAGGCCCGCCCAGCGTGTTCCTCAAGGGCTCGATCGACTCATTGAATCGTGATGATCTCGTGGCGATGGCCAACGATCTGGCCGGCGCGGCGCATGGCGGCGTCGAGTCTCCGGTAGCGGCGGTGCTGCTACCTGACTTCGACCTGCGACAGGTGACGGTCAACTTCGCCCCCGCGGGCGGATCGGAGGAGCTCGGCGTGGAGAGTGGCGTCGGCCTGCGAGGGCAACTCTACCTGTTTGATCGCCGCGCCGCGGAGGTTGACGGTCTCGTGGACGTCTCCAGTCGCACGCCGAAAGCGACGGTCAAGGCGACCGTCGCCGAGTTTCAACTCGGGCCTTTGACGTTGCATGAAACCGAACTCGACATCTTGTTGGCGGCCAGTGCAGACAGTCACTTTCTCGCCCGCGGCGGTTGTGATTTGTTGGGCAACCGCGTCGCCGCGTTGGCGAACCTGAGCGCCCAACGGTCGGAAGTTACGATGTCCGGTCGGATCGCCAACGCGTTCGACGCGGATGTGTCCGTGACCAGCGACGTGCGGAACGCGGAGTGGATGTTCTCCGCGGGACTCAAAAACGACTTCCATCGCACGTTCCAGAGCCGTGTGTCGGACGACATTCTGGCTTGGGCCGGGCAAGCCGAACAGGATTTCGCCAAGGCCAACGCGGACTTGGAGCAAGCACAGCGCGACGTGCGCAGGATTGACGCCGACATCGCGAAGGCGCGGCAGCAAGTCGAGCGCGATCGTGAAATCAATGAGTCGGCCTTGCGCCGCGCCCAGACCGATCTCAACAAGATTACGCGTGACATCGACGCCATGCGCAAAGTGGTGAAGCAGGAACGCGCACAGCATTTGGCCGGCATCAACAAAGCCCAGCAAGATGTGAGCCGCATCAGTGCGCAAATCGGCGCGCGGCGCAAGGCCGTGGCCGTCCAGCGTGAAAAAGACCTGGCGGGCGTGAAGACCGCTCGCGACCGCGCCAAAAGCGATCTCAACAAGGCCGAGGCGACGTTCCAGAAGGCTGTGGCAGCCTGGAAGAAAGCCAAGGGTCTCGACAAGATCGCCAAGGGTGTCGACAAGGACGCGAAAGGAATTGACCGTGACGTCAAGAAGGGCGTCTACCAGGCGGCGGCCGGCGCTTACGAAGCGGCGCGAACGAATCTCAATAAGGTGCCCATCGATCTCGATCCGCAAACCGTGGCCCTCGCAGCGCAACAACAGGTCGCGCAAGCTGCCCTAGGTGTAGCGGAGGACGCCCTGAAAGCGATTCATGGCACGGCCCCGATTGACGCCGATCCGCGCGTCGCGACGTTATTCGCTGCCAGGGATACGGCGAAAGGCGCCGTCTCCGTCGCTCAGGCGGCCTTCGATGCTGTGCATTCCGTAACCCCCGATGCCGACCCGCGCGTCGCATCGTTGTTTGTCTCGCGAGATGCGGCGCTGACTGCCCTGGATGTGGCGAAAGCCGCCGTCGGCGCTATGGGCGACGCCGTCCAATGGGCTGCTAAGGCGACAGCCGCGGCGGCATCGGGTCAACTGCTCGCCGTCGAGAGCGCCCGGCTGATGTGCGGCCTGTCCGTTTTCGAACAAGGCGGGCAAATGGAGTTACTCGTCGTCGGCCGAATCATGAATGAACCGCTCAGCTTGCAGTTGAGCGTCCACACCGCGGACTTGACCAACGGCAATCTGTTTCAACTCGCCTCACAGCGACTCATCCCTTCGCAGCAAACAACGGCGACTGCCACCGCGTCGACGCGCATGACACAACGCAACGTCACGAGCGGGCGGCCAAATGCGCGAACTGGTGATGCAGCGCCCACGGATCAATCGGTTCGCTCGCGTACGACTTCCGGTCGTACAGCAAGTCGTCCCGCTGCGAGCGGCAATGACCGAGCAGTTGATGAAACCGGACAGCCCGCTGGCGCCGCGAACGGACCTTCAACTTCACCACCGTACGTCGCACCGCCGGCGCCACGAGCCGCACGTTCCCTGGCCGCGGCCGTCAGTGAGCTCCTGGCGGAATTGAAGTCCTCGCCCCAGGGCGCAGGATGGATCAAGTATCTGCGGCTGGCGCAACTGGAGCAATTGGCCGACGGAGAACTCTTCGACGTCTACGACATCAACTCCGAGCCGTATACGCAGTTCCTGAAACAGTTCGACGCTACGGCGGCCAATCCGGAGTTCAAAACCATCAGCGGTATGGACGCATTCATCGAAGTGCGGGAAATGTTGCAAGAAAAAGCATCGCTACCGGCAGCAGTGCCGCAATGAGGCCCGATCGCAACGCAGCAGGGATAGAAGCGTAAAGTCGTTTGGATCGCGCTACGGCTTGATCACCGACCAAGTCCAATGGCGGTCGCTTGTCAGGCTGACCGTCTCGGGCGAGAAACCCAATGCGCCGACCGTCGCCTGAACCTCGTCGAGGCTTAGGGCGGCGTGGAGCGAATCCCCAAACAACTTGCGCTGATGCTCGTTCGCACCCACAGCGTGTTGTTGGACGAGCATGCGCACTTGTTCGGCGGAATCCGGGCGCGCCAGATCGCGGAAAAACAGCCGGCCGCCGCTGCGCGTGACGCGTACTGCTTCCGCAAACGATGGCGCAGGATCGGGAATGTGATGGACGATGCTGTTCGACATCACTGCGCTAAATCGCCCGTCAGCGTAGGGCAGGCCCTTGGCGTCGATGCGGTCGAGCATGATTCGATCGCGTAGCGAAGCTACCTCCACGTTCGCCTTGGCGACGAGTAACATCTCCCCGGAAAGATCGATCGCCAGCACGCGCCCTTCTGCCGACTGCCGGCAAAGTTCAATGGGAATTTGCGCCGTACCGGTTCCAAGATCGAGCACTTCGTCGAGGTCGGGCGACGTCGTTAAAAAGTCGCGGACGAACACACGATTGACCTCGCGGTGGTCCATGGAGTCGTAGTCGAGCGCATCCTGCAGCGACTCCATGACCTCCGGTTCGAGCGTACGCGGGAGCATTGTCATGCGAGTTCAAGGCAAGGCTGAAACGGGGCAGGACGGTCCAACCGATTGTCGCTAACCGGAGACCAATTAACCAGCCCGGCGCTGCAGTGTTCTCCCTGAAAAGTGCGGCCGCGCCGGCGATCGTTGAGTGCGGGATGAGGCCAGGGCGTTCGCCCATAGTTCGCTCAAGGCCAGCCAAAGACTGGGGCAGTTTGTCAGCCGATAAGGGCTGTCCGCGGGCAGTTGTTGCATTAGCCGGCAGTGCGCCGCGCCGAGGTGGTGATATGGCATCGACGGGAACAAGTGGTGCAAGGCGTGGTAGCGCAGCCCGACCGGAGCCCAGAGTGCGCGGAACCAATTGCCGCCGGGGTAGTTCACCGAGTCGAGCATTTGCTCGACGAACGTCATCTCGCCGCCGGTGTTGGTGTAGCGATGGGCGCCGAGCGTGCGAATCTGATTGATCAGCATAATCAATACGGCGGTCAGGTAGCCTTGCAGCAACAACGCCGCCGGCCGTGGCACGAGGCCGAAGTACATCGCCGCCGCGTTGCCCCAAACGAGCGCACAGCATGCGCCTTCCTGCACGCGCCACACCCAGCGATCGTTCCGCGTCGGCAGCGGCCGCACATAGTAGGGATCCACCACCATCGACGAGCAGTGGCGCTGGACGAACTCGCGCACTGACGGGCTGAACCAGCAAAGCGGCGTCAGCAAGCCGAATCGCGCCACGGCGATCACCGGCATTACCAGGCATTGCGCCAGATAAACAAACAGATGCCAGATCGGCCGCGCGCCCCAGGGTAGATATTCGCCGTCGTCCGAAGTGCCAAAATGGCGGCGCATATGATGCGCCACGTGCGTGTGATAGAGAAACGACGGCATCAGGAACGGAATGCCGCACAGTAGATTCCACGCCAGACGGAAGCCAGCAAATTGTCCGCGCCGCAGATGCGTTAATTCGTGCGTGAACAGCGTGGCTCGATAAAACGCGAGGACGGAAACAGCGAACGCCACGGCGATCAGCGGCCAATTGAGCGGCAGGCGGCGAATCGCAAAAAAGCCTGCCACGCCGAGCGTCATGCTCGCCAGGAAATCGATCCAGTATAGCCAGGGGTTCGGCTCGAACAGATCGCGGACGATCCCGCGCGCCTCGCCAATCGAGAACGCGCCGTGCGCAGCTTTGCCAGATTTCATCAGGTTGTTCCGAATTCGTAGCTCGATGTCTGCGGACGACGTTCGTGAGCGCAAACTGCAAACGGCGAACCAAGGAACCTTCCATGGAGCTGACTCGACATGATCCGCACACGGCGGATCTGTGAGCCACTGGGGCAATCGCGGACCAAGGGTCCGGCGATGCGGCGTACGCGGGGTGGGACTTCCAGTCGAAGTGCGTACGCCTGTGGGGGCGTGGGACTCCTAGTTTGCCAGAAACCAGCCTGTTGTCAACATTTTTCCTGGCACATGCCGTGCCAAAAAAAACACCGCTCAGGTGAACCTTTTAAGGAATTTCGGCCAAGCCAGCCGAGTCGCTCAAGAGTTTCAACTACCGTCGGTAAATCCCCATCACCGCGAAGAGTCGCGCAAGGGAGGCGGCCAACATGCCGGCAATCGCTTTTCTGAATAACTGCTTCACCTACTAACTACTCCACCTACTTCTTATCCCCTCATTCATCCCCAAAAATCTTCGTGTTCTCTTCCTTCGTCACCGGCGATTGCATGTCCGTTGTCAGCAGCTTCACTTGCAGCCGGGCGTCGCCGGCTTCGAGCGTCTTGGCCGTCAATTGTAGCGTAACGGTATCGCCGGGGGCGAGCGTGGGGATTGGTTCGAAGGCGACCTTTTGGCCGGCAATCTTGTGCCGGACCGGTCCCTCGGCGGCCACGAGCTGCATTTCCACCGGCAGCATGGCCACGATTTCCACGTTCGAGGCGGCCTTCGTGCCGCCATTTTTCACGACGATCTCATAGGCCGCTTCGCCGCCAATCTCGACCGGATCTGACAAGTCGATCACCTGGAACTCCACGGCCGCGAGCCCCTCGACCAGGATCGGCTGCTCCTCGACGTCCTCCAGGCCACGCTGGGCGCGGCCTTCGACCCGCAGGACATGTTCGCCCGGCTTGGTCGGCCGCGCGGTGACGGTAACGTTCCCCATCTCATTTGGCGGTAGTTCGTCCAGCAGCCAGTAGACGGCCCGAGTTTGTGGGTCGTACTGACCAGCACTATCAGCGGAGACGAACTCCATGCCGGGCGCCAGGAAGGTCACCAATTCGATCTCTTTCGCTGGCGCGGTGCCAGGATTGGAGACGGCCAACGTGTACGTCGCGTCGCGATCAAGGAACCTGCGGCGCGGACCTTGCAACTCAACTTTCAATTCCGGCGCGACGACCGCGATCGCGGTCCGCTGTTCCACTAGGATGTCACCATCCGCGCGGACCGAGACCACGTTCGTGGCTTCCATCGGCCTCACCGCCGAAAGCGTCAGCGGCAGTTCCTTCGATTCCCTGGGTTTGAGCGTCCCGACGCGATATTCCAACGAAGCTCCGGCCGGGTGTTCGAATCCGGCCGGGACGATTTCTTCCAGGCTCACTCCCGTGGCGACGCCCGTGCCGGTGTTCGTCACGCGAACGAAGAGCTGCGCCCGCTCGCCGGACAATACGCTCTTCGGCGCTTCGACGGACAGTTCCAGCACTGGCCGCGTGACCAGCGTGCGGACCGCCGCGTCGGCGCTGAAGAAGACCCGCGCGACACTGCCGATCTCCCCCTCGGTGCGCGGCGTGACCCGCATCTGCACGGTGATTTCCTCACCGGGCGCCAGCGTGCCAAGCGACCAGACCAACTCGCCGTTCGGTCCAGGCGCGATCCGCGGTTGCGTGGCGACCAGGTCAGCGCCCTGCGGAGCGACATCGTGGATTTCCACATCGTGCGCCGGCGCATCGCCGACATTCTGCACGCGAATCTCGTAGGCGGTCTCGATGCCGAGTTGCACTTCCGGCGGTCCGGTTTTATGAATGACCAGCGCCGCGCCTTGCTCCTTCTCCAGTTCAGGATCGCCCGGCACGCCTGCGCTGACGGCGCCTGATTGCAATCTGGTTGCCCGCGGCGCCGCGGCGACGGCGCGCTCGCTCATCGCTTCAGGCGCGCTCGGAGCATCAGCAATGGGTTCGTTGTCCCAGCGACGCGGTTCCGCTGGCGTGGGTTCGAACTTGCTGGCGTTGTTCTGTTCTTCGCCAGGTGCGGCCACGATCGCGCGCTGTGCAGCGGAATTGTCTTCGGTCGCTGGCTCCTCGCCCTGCGATGCGGCGGTCGGCGCTTCCTGCGACGACTCGTATGGTTGAGTGGCGGCCGGTTCTTCCGCTACGACGGGTTCGTGCGGCGTTTCCGACTGTTCGCCTTGCCACTCGGAGTAACGATTGTCGGCCGCCGGCGCGGGCGATGCCTCGTCGGCCGGCGCAGTGTCGTCGGCTGCCTGATTCGGCGTACTGTTGTCGAAGTCAGTCTCCGCATTTGCAACGGGCGCGACGGGCACGAGATTTTCCGCCGCATCGCTGATCAGGTTGCCGGCTTCTTCGACAACCTCGTTCGCGGCCGCTTCGATATGCTCTTCGGCCTGGCGATAGTCGGCGTAACGATCGTCTGGCGGCGGCGCGGCGACGAATTTCGCCGTGGTTTGAAACGGGTCGGTCTCGGAGACATTCGCCGTGGCTTCGTTGACGGCCTCTTCGGCCGCGGCCATTAAGTGCGATGCGCTGCTCTTGGCCGCCTCCGTAAGCTTCTTACTTTCGTTTTTCGCCGCCGCGATTTTATCCGGCGTGGGCGCGGATTTTTTACCCCAGTACTGGGCCGCCTTCACGCCGATTAACCCCAAGATCACGACGCCGGAAACGACGGAGACCCGGATCAGGATTCGCTTCATCCCTGCGTTGTCCATAACGCCCACCCATTGGCGGCAAACAGCCGCGATGATCGGTAATTCATGCCCCGGCGCGTGGATGCGCCTTCCCTGGCAATCCTGCAATGCGCCTAGTTAGCAGATGGGCGAAATCGGGAACAGATCAGTTGCGTATCGCCGGAAGTTTGGGCAGCTTCGGCAAACTGCGGACGACGATCCGACGATTTAGAAACCAAGCCAAGTGCCGACTTGATACGTCAGCAGCGCGCCAACGTACGCCAAGGCGGTCATGTAGCCGAAAGTGAATGCCGGCCAGCCCCAACTGTTGGTTTCGCGCTTGATGACCGCCAACGTCGCCGCGCATTGGGCACAAAGCGCGAAGAAGACCATGATCGAGAGCGCCACCGGCACCGTGTAGATGGGGCGATCGGTCCCGTCCCACCGGGCGCGGCTAAGTCTTTCGCGCAATGACGTTTCTTCTGGCTCGTCGCCGACGTTGTAGATCACCCCCAACACGCCGATGATCACTTCGCGGGCCGGGAACGAGGCAATCGCCGCCGCGCCAATCCGCCAGTCCCAGCCGAGCGGTCTCACGGCCGGCTCGATCCACTTGCCGGCCTGGCCGAGCCAACTGCGCTGCTGGTAAAGCGAAGCGACCTCGTGGTCGATCTCCGCGAGCCGCTCTTCGGCAACTGTTTTGTCGTCATCCGCGCCGGTCTCCACGACGGTTTCGAGGCGCTCGCGCTCCGCGGCGTAGGGACCTTCGACGGCGGCCTCGTCGCGCGGAAAATAGCTCGCGGCCCAGACCAGCACGCTCACCGCGAAGATCACCGTCCCCGCGCGCTGAATAAACGCCCAGCCGCGTTCGAGCATTCGGTACAGTACGCCCGTGATGGAAGGAAACTTGTAGCTGGGCAGTTCCATTACGAACGGCGGCGTCGCCCCGCGCAATAAACTGCGCTTGAGCACCAGCGCGACGAGCATCGCCGCGACGATGCCGAGCAGGTACATCGCGAACATCGTCAATCCGCCCAACGATAGCGTTCCGAACAGATACGTCTTCGCTGGCAACATGCCGCACAGCAGCGTGTAGACCGGCAAACGGGCGCTGCAACTCATCAACGGCGCGACCAGGATGGTCGTCAAGCGATCGCGACGGTTTTCGATCACCCGTGTCGCCATGATCCCGGGCACGGCGCAGGCGAACGACGACAGGAGCGGAATAAACGATTTACCGCTCAAGCCGACGCGCGACATGAGCTTGTCCATCAGATACGCCGCGCGGGCCATGTACCCGCAGTCTTCGAGAATGGCGATCAGGCCGAACAGGATGAAGATCTGCGGCAGAAACACCACTACGCTGCCGACGCCGCCGATGATGCCGTCAACGACCAGCGATTGCAACGGGCCTGCCGCCATCCGTGAACCGACCAGCCCTTGCAGCCAACCTTGCCCGTCTTCGATCATGCCCATCAACGGGTCGGCCCAGACGAAGATCGACGAGAACAACAGCATCATCGCCAAGGCGAAAACGAGCGTTCCCCAGACTTTGTGCGTGAGCATGCGATCGATCGCGTCGCTGCGCGTGGCCGGACGCCGCGAGGGCCGGGCCACGACGCCGTCGATGATGCGCCCGACCCAACCATACCGGGCAATCGCTTCGACGGCCGGCACGGGAAATCCCGCCGCGGCCAGTCGCGCGCGGGCGTCGACAAGCGACTGCGTCAGCGCCGCGTGTTGGTCGCCTCCGAGCACGCCTTCGAGATAGTCGCTGGTGTCGAGCAGCAACCGTTCCACGAGATAGCGCGGCGTCGGCGCATCCCGTTCGAGCCGCTCGGAAAGCTGAGCGACTTCGCGCTGAAACGCTTTCGGGAAGGGACTCTCGCGTTCCGCTCGCGGCTGTTCGACTGCGGCCGCCAATGCGTTGGCTAGCTCCTTCAATCCGCGACGGCGATTCGCCTGCACGGGCACGACCGGAATGCCAAGTCTTCGCGCCAACTCTTGATGATCGATCGAAATCCCGCGCGTCGCGGCGACGTCCGTCATGTTGAGCGCCACGACGGTCGGCAGGCCAAGTTCCAGCGCCTGACTCACCAGGTACAGATTGCGTTCCAGATTCGAGGCGTCGACGATGCAGAGGATGGCATCCGGCGCGGGCGTATCGGCGCGTCGCCCGAGCAGGACGTCGACGGCCACCATCTCGTCCGGCGAGCGCGGCGCCAGGCTGTAAGTGCCCGGCAGATCGACGAGCGTAAAGTGGCGGCCGGCGTGATTCAACTGCCCGGTCTTGCGTTCGACCGTGACGCCGGGATAGTTGCCGACGCGTTGCCGGACGCCGGCCAGCGCGTTGAAAAGCGTGGACTTGCCGGTGTTGGGATTCCCGATCAAGGCGACAGTGATCGCGGCGGTGGTCGGCATAGCACAGCGCCATTCATGACGGCGGACAGAAGGGGACGCGGCTCTTGGCTGGCCGGTCGTGCCGCGGCGATGCGAATTCCCGCAACCCACCGCGACCGCCTAGGCTGGCGGCGTGAGTTGATAGTTTATCAGGCTTGGACGTGGTTGGGGAGCGTGGGGAATTACGAGCCGCTATTGCGACTCCCCGATCGCCTGGCTGAGCATCTTATTGGAGGCCAGCATTGGCCCGAGCAGCAGAAATGGAAGAATCAGCGGCCAAGGAAACTTGGCCGATGCAAAGGCGATGCTGAAGAACCATGGCAATACCATGGCCACCAGCCAAAGCATCGTGTTCCACTTCAGCATGGATTTCTTCTCCGAGATTTTCATACTGATTCACTTATCCCAGTTGTGGTCTGCTGAGAATTGAAAACTGAAGCGCGCGCTCTGATTCTAACCTCTGGCACATGGGAATGCCTACACTCGCCCCTCCACCGCCACAATCTCCAGCCAGGCATCGAACGGCAGCTGTTCGCCCGACGGCGCGGGGCCTCGTTCGACGTGTACTTCCAGGCGGTTGCGCTGCTGAAGTTGATCGGTAATGTCGAGCCGTCGGGTGGATTGTGCTGCATCGACGGCATGGCATTCCGAGTCGTTCAGCTGCCACGACTGGAC
This sequence comes from Planctomycetia bacterium, assembly GCA_034440135.1. Classification (NCBI taxonomy): domain Bacteria; kingdom Pseudomonadati; phylum Planctomycetota; class Planctomycetia; species Planctomycetia bacterium. The sequence continues at coordinate 386 of JAWXBP010000043.1, read as the reverse complement.
GCCATCGACCGGTAGCAGGCAGAACCAGACGCGCGCGCCGGTTTCGAGACCGGTGGGACGTCCGAAGCGGCGGGTCCAGCGCATGGCGTAGGAACCGTCGATCCGTTCCGCATCCCAAGGCCCGCGCAGGCGGATGACGTGAGTTTCGCTCATGCCGCGCGATTATAGCGTGCTGGCGGCGATTCAGCGGGAGCGCGCAGGGCGGCGCGTCGGCATTTTCGTTTCGGTCGCCGCGTGTTGCGCGAAGACGGCGTCGGTGGCGCGCGTGTTGGCCGCGGTGTGCTCAATCAACCGACATTTCCCAGATGGGTTGAGCCGGGAACCGCTCCAAGCTGGGAATGTCGCCTATTTTGACAAGCTGCGTCCCCCTCGGCAAGATTGTGCGG
>JAWXBP010000042.1 GCA_034440135.1 Planctomycetia bacterium | reverse complement strand
TTAGAAGTGGTGCGAGAAGCTAGGCGACGAGGGGTGACCGATTCATACGCAACTGAGATGGCGGTCGTCGTGCTGTATGAAGGAGCGCAATTTGACGACGCTTTGCAAATCTGTCGCGACCACTCAAGATCGGGCGCAGACATCTGGAGCTTGAAGAATCATGCCATAGCCTTGGCGGCCATGCCGGGCCAGTTGGGACAAGCCGAAGCGATTTTTGATACGGCGGTTCACGAATGCAAAGCGGGCTCGGGCTTGAGCTATATGATGGCCTTACCGCAATTGCTTGGTCCCGACGCCATCAGTGGATCGCGCGAACGTGCTGCGAGAATACACGCGACTTCGCTACACTTGATTCCGAAGGTCCGCAATCATTGGTATCACAAACTGCTGTCGTTCAACGCTGGAAAGATAAGTGCGGACGAACTTCTCCTCTCGGCACAGAATTCCCGGCTGAGTCTTTGCGAAGGCCATTTCAATATCGGGTTGCGATTCCTTGCTGGGGGAAACAAGAAAATCGCCAAGTATCATTTCCAACAATCCTTTGCAACAGGCGCCTTCTACTACGGAGAGTATATGTGGAGCAGAGCGTTTCTAAACTTGATTGATGACCCAACCTGGCCCCCCTGGATTCCAATCAACCAACAACCGACCGACAACACGGCCCAGCCCTGAACGAACTTGTCAGCGTCTCCGGCCTACTCCCCCAACGGCTTCCCAATCTCCCAGTGATGCCCGAACGGGTCGACCACGCGGCCGATGCGCCAGCCGTATTCTTCCGTTACCGCCCAAACGACCTTCGCGCCGGCCGCCACCGCGCGGGCAAACATCGCGTCCGGGTCGGCGACTGTGAGAATCATCCGCGCCGTGCCGCCGCCGAGTGACTCAGGGCTGAAATTGGCGTGCTCCGGGGATTCGTCCGCAAGCCAGAATAGCGCGCCTTCCACGGCGAGTTGCGCGACGACCGCCCCGGTCTCGTCTTGCACCGAGAAGAGTATCTCGGCGCCGAAGGCCGACTTATAAAACTCGACGGCGCGTTGACCGTTGCGCACCGAGAGCATGGCGGCGATCGAAGTCGGCGGCTGGGTGGCGTTGGGCATCGTGTTAGCACCTCGGCGAATGAGGCAAGGGAATCATCACTCCGCGTCCGGAGGCCCGGCGGAATCGTATGGGCCGGCCATCACCACGGTGTAACCATCCGGGTCGCGGAACCAGAGTTCCCAATGGTTCGGCCCGCCGCGACCGTCCGGCGGATTGCGATGGCGCGGCAGCACGACTTCGACGCCCAATTCCATGGCCCGGGCATGCGCCGCTTCGAAGTCTTCGACCTCGAACCAGAGCAGCACGCCATTGCCATAGGGCCGGTCGTCGACGTCGCCAATCGGCCCGTGATCGTGCGCCACGTCGAAGCGATGCAACTGCATGACAAGCTGCCCATTCTTGACCAGCCGCTCATATTCCCGGCCGCCATGATCGCTCTGGCAACCGAAAACGTATTGATACCAACGACTGCTGGCCTCGACATCGTGCACGCAAATCAGCGGCTCGGGTATCATGCTCGTTCCTCGTGTGTCATGAACTCGGCGATGCACAACCGCCGAACCAGTAGTGAACTATCCGCCAGGCGTATCCAACAACGATTGCAGTCTTTGCGCCAACTCAGGTTCGAAATGCGCCGGCCAACTCGCGTCGACTAAGCCCACGTCAATCAAGTCGCGGAGATGCGTGCGGTCTTTGTCTCGGTAGGATGTCAGCTTCATGCGGACCAGCGCCTCGAGATTCAACACGCGAAACGGCTGTCCCTCGACAATGTCGGTCACATCTGGTGAAGCGGCTGTGTAGTCGGCATGCACCTTCTCGCCAGCGAATACGACATGGACGGCGTCACGCGGCTTCGCGTCCGGTCCGTCAAGAAACATGTCCACGCCGAAGGACTGCTGATAGATGAAGCCGGCCGCCGACAACGCCTGTTCTGCGCTGGATAGATCGGCGCGGCGTAATACGATATCGACATCTTGCGTATTGCGGACCGCGGCCTCATCGACCCGCGAAACCCAGGCTGCCACGGCGTTCCCGCCAGCGACCGCGTACAGCACGCCAGCTTTTTCCAGCGCATTCGTCGCGCGTAAGAGTCGTTCGCGCACCTTCTCCACGGCCCGCACCATCCTTTCCAACGAAACGTCGCCGTAGGTCACCATCGTCGAGCTATCCAATGTACCTGCGGTTGCTTCGTACCCGTCCGACACCACTTGTGAGTGTAGTCGGACTGTGTCGTACCAGCTAGCGCACCGCCGTCTATTCCGACGGCGCCGCCTCGACGCCCCACACATCCGCCAGCACGCGGCACAATTCCGGATCGTGCGTTTCCAATTCTGTCCGCACAAAAGGGAAAAAGTCGTTCGTGCCGAAGTACGCCTCGGTGCCTTCGGCGAAGTATTCCATCGGATTGGTGAGCGCGTAGTGGCGCACCTTACTGCCGTTGACGTGGCGCACCGAGTCGTAGCTCTGCTTTGCGCGCGCCTGCTCCAACGCCTTGGCGACCGCCGCGTTCTCGTAGCCGTCTGGCACGAACAACTCATGGTAGCCGTGCGCCAATTCGTGCAGCACCATCCACGGCTGGTCAATCGTCCAGGACAGAAAATTCTCCGCGTTCGCGATCTCGATGCAGTTCTGCTTGTCCGGATTCATCGCGTTCTCGCGCAGCCAGCCGGCGTCAGGGTGATAGCACATGCAGGGATGATGCGGCTCGTCGAACTCAATCCAAATCGGAATCGTCCGCAACTGCTCGACCGCCTTCTCCGGTACGCGTCGCTCGATCGCCGCGAGCTGATGATCCAACAGCGCCAACACGCGATTCCCCGTCTCGGAATGTTCGGCCAACAAAGTCGGATGCAGATAAAGTTTCCACCCGCGCAACTCTTGCGTGGCGTAAGCCGACGTCGCCAACGGCGCCGGCGCTTCCTCGGCCCGTGCCCGCTCACTCGCCAATGCGAATAGCGCCACCAGCACCACACTAGCCCGTAGCGCCAGCGAGCGAGAGAGGACGTTGAAAACTGATGGCGGATCAAACTCGAAACAACGCATTTCTCACCAACCTCGATCTACGCGAGTAATCGCCCATTGCTTGCCCAGCGCACCGCCACGGCGTTATGCTCAGGCGGCGACATGCCCAACATAGTCGCGACGGCTTTGTGCGGCAAATCGCCACCTCATCGTTCGCGCCGACCCGTTTCAGGGAAACTTCCATGTACCACTTCGCACGTGGCCAAGTATCAACGGCTCTAACAGCACTCCTTTGCCTGCTCGGCGTCGCGCCGGCTCATGCTCAGGACGAGGCGCCTGCACCGCCGGCAAGTACCGCCGAAAGCCTGCCGCCGCCGGTCGAGCTATCGGCCGAGGAGGATCATCGCCGCCTCCTGGGCTTACTCGGCATCACGAGCATCCGTCGCGGCGCGGACGGGCTAAATCCGGCCTCGCCCCGCTACGCCAATTACGAGGAGGCGAAGGCCAACCCGTACCCGCATCTGCCGGACCCGCTGCTGACGCAGGGACGAGAACGCGTCACCACGCCCGAGATGTGGTGGCAAGTCCGGCGGCCGGAACTCGTTGAATTGTTTGACCGCGAAATCTACGGACGCGTCCCGGAGCAAGTGCCGGCGGTGACGTGGACCGTCGTTAGCACAGAGGAAGCGATGAATGGCGACGTGCCGATCATCTCGAAAGAAGTCGTGGGTCACGTCGATAACACCAGCTACCCGCACATCACGGTGGACATGCGCCTCACCGTTTCGACCCCCAAGGGCGCCGCCGGACCGGTGCCCGTTATCATGGAACTGATCGGGTTTGGCTTCGGCCCGCCCCGCGGCAATCGCCCGCCGGCCGGGGCAGGGCAGGGGCCTCCACGCGGCTTCGGCGACGGCGGACCGAGTTGGCAATCGCAACTCTTGGCCAAAGGCTGGGGCTACGCCCGGCTCGATACGAGCTCCGTGCAGGCCGATAACGGCGCAGGGCTCACGAAGGGCATCATCGGGCTGGTCAACAAAGGTCAGCCGCGCGACCTCGACGATTGGGGCGCCCTCCGCGCCTGGGCCTGGGGCGCAAGCCGCGCGCTCGACTATTTTGCCACCGACTCCCAAGTCGACGCCCAGCAAGTCGGCCTCGAAGGCCATTCCCGTTGGGGCAAAGCCGTCTGCGTGGCGATGGCCTACGACGAACGGTTCGCGGTCGTGTTCGTCAGCTCCTCCGGCGAGGGCGGCGTGAAGCTGCATCGCCGCAACCGCGGCGAGATCGTGGAAAACGTCGCCGGCGCCGGCGAGTACCACTGGGTGGCCGGCAACTTCATCAAGTACGCCGGCCCGCTCACCTGGGACGACCTGCCGATCGACGCCCATGAGCTCGTCGCCCTCTGCGCCCCGCGCCCGGTGTTCATCAGCAGCGGCACGGAAGGCGACGCCTGGGTCGACGCCCAGGGCATGTTCATGGCCACGGCCGCCGCGCAACCGGTCTATGAACTCCTCGGCAAGCAAGGCCTGGGCACGTACGAATACCCACCCGTGGAGACGAGCTTAATCGACGGCGACCTGGCCTTCCGCCAACACGCCGGCGGCCACACGCCCGGGCCGAATTGGCCGACGTTTATTGAATTTGCCGGGCGGTATTTGCAGGCGCCGACGGCGAAGACGGAATAAAAACACATGGAGCAAGCCGTGGAACAGCCACCATCTAAACCGCGTCGCCGCCGTTGGCTCAGTTTCAGCCTGCGGGCTTTCTTCGTACTCCTCACGGCCCTCTGCGTCTGGTTGGGCTATCAGGTCAACGCCGCCCGGCGGCAGCGCGAGGCGGTGGTCTTGCTGGAAAAACTCGGCGCGTATGTAGCGTACGACGTCGCCGATCCCAACATGGTTTACGAGGGAGGCGGCGCTCGGCCGCCGGACCTCAATGCCGTCGAACGCTGGATCGCCGCTTGGCTCGGCAAGGACTACGTCACCACCGCGATCCGCGTGCAGATTTATTCGGCTAAGGTGCGCGACGAGGACTTGCAGGACTTGGCCGAATTGCCGGGGTTGGAAGTAGTCACCCTGTCGAATTGCCCGCTCGTCACTGGTAGCATTCTCACGCGATTGCCCGCGTCGAAGAGTCTTATGGCGATCGACTTGTATAAGTCGCCGGTGTCCGAAAGCAGCCTAAGTGCATTGACGAAGTTTCCCAACCTCGGCGCGCTCAACGTGGCCGAAACTGGTATCAGCGATGCAGGGTTGCAAGCTATTGGCAACTTGAGGAATCTCCGCTCGCTAGGACTCAGCGGAATCAACGTGAGTGCTGGCGGCATCAAGCACCTGGAGCACCTGACGCAACTCCTCAGTCTCACGCTGACAGAGACGTCGATCGGCGACGAGGGGCTCCGTACGATCGGCCGATTTCATGCGCTCGAATCGCTATCCATCGATGGTGGGCAGATCACGGACGCCGGTTTGGCGGAGTTGGCTGGTCTCGACCAACTGGGGGGCCTATGGCTCAAGCGAACGCAAGTTCAGGGTTCAGGACTGCGTCACTTCGCCGATTGTAAATCTTTGATCGTGATTCGCCTGGATGGCTGCCCACTCAACGACGAAGCCGTTCCCGCGATCGCCAGCGTAAACAGCTTGTGGGGCGTCGACTTGCGAGCTACAACACTATCGGCCGAGGCCGTTGCTGAGTTGCAAACGCTCCGGCCGAAGTTGCGAATCACACCACCGTAGTTTCCGCGTCATCATTACGCGTTATGCACATCCCGACGCCGCTGGTCGCGGCGCACGCGCGCCGAAACATGGCCACGGATGCGAGTTTTCAGTCCGGTTTGTGCCAGACGCGTTTGCTTCGTCGCCGTCTCCGCGGAAAGTTGTTGGGCCGCCGTTGTAGCTAGATTGCCTTGCTGTGTGGAGTCATCTCCTGCCAGTTGTTGTAGCGTGCGCCGATCTGCGACGAGGAGTTTCTTTCGGAGCCCGGCCATGATGGCGTCCGACTCCTTGGCGGCGAGCGAACGGGCAGGCTTTTTACCGGCTCGCTTGGCCGGCGCAGCCGACTTCTTCGCTGCCGCGGATCTACGGGCGGCGGCGTTGTTGTCCACCTTCGCGGTGCGCAATGTTTTGCGCGCCGTGGCGCGCGTTGCGCGTTGTCCGCCTGACGGCTTCTTCTTGGTCGCCGATTTCACGGAAGCACCGGCAGTCTTGGCGGCGAGCTTTGCCACTTGCGACTCGAAGCCAACGAGCGCTTCCGCGAAGATCTGTTCCTTGAGTTGGCTGCGCGAGGCGAGATCCGCGGAACCCAACTGGCGGCGCTGGCCGCGCGCTTGCTTGCGGCTTTGCTCGCGCCATTTGTCCTGAAGTTTGCGGGCGCGCTCCGCATATCGTTGCGCTTCCTTAAGCGATAGTGCTCCGAGCTTCGGCCGGCGGCTCGCCTCGACGACGCCGAATTCAACAGCGGTGCAAACGGTTTTCACTTTGGCCAGCGGAATGGACATTGCGAATCAACTCCCAGCAAAAGAATGAGTGCGCTCGAACGGCCGCGGAATGTCGTTGCCGTCATCGCCCAGACACCGTCTGATTCTATCATTCATTCCCTCAGGCGACACAACGGTTACTTTGCTGTTTGCTTGCAGCACATTGGTAACTCAAGTTGCTGCAAAACCCTGCAACGGTGCATGACGTTGTCGCCACTGGGGCACGTCAAGCAAAGTGTTAGGGAGTGGGGCGCCCTGCCGTAGCTGACCCGTGTTTGCACGCCCTGGCGCAACGGCGACGTACTTCCTCGGCACGAGAGCTTCAGTTTCGCCGGCGACGGACCGAAGATACTTGTCCCGGCCCAGCGAAAAAACTTCGCCGGAGGTCTTTTCAAGCCGCCCTTCGTTCCCTAGAATGCGGAACTCGCAAGTGTCAAGTGTTCGTTGGGCCATCAGCCAGGAAGGGGGAAACGCGAATGAAAAAATTCAAACAGACCCCTTTGACAGTGCTGGTCTGAAGCGATATAGTTGGCCCCTCACCCAGTAACTTGGGTCCCTGGCCCCGGCAGTGGTCGCGGGCGTTAACCTCTGAATCGATAACGGGTTGCGTTATTGGCTAAAGGGTTCACGCTCATGCCCAGTGCGGCAGTAGTTCTTTGACAATTCGGTTGTGGCAAGAGTGGCATCTTAGAAAACGACTCGTTTGATTGAATCGCAAGATTCAAGTCAACGGGCGTGTTCTGGGCTCTTAGACGAAAATGCTTGCGGCGTCGGCTTCGGCCGGGGTATGCAGGCGGATTCGATTGGAAACGTTACTCGGTCAGTGGTCGCGCATTGCAAGCGACGCATTGACCTGTAGCGATGACATTGATCTCTGCCAACGAAAAGCGAGTGGCGCAAGTCGCGTAGCGATTCGAGGGTTGGATTAATGTGGTCAAGCTACTAAGGGCACATGGGGGATGTCTTGGCGTTAGGAGGCTTTGAAGGGCGTGGAAGACTGCGAAAAGCTCGGGGGAGTTGTCAAACGAGCGTTGATCCCGAGGTACCCGAACTGGCGTGCACTGAATTCATAGGTGTACGCAGCGAACGCGGCCAACTGAAACATCTCAGTAGCCGTAGGAGTAGAAAGAAAACTCGATTTCCTCAGTAGCGGCGAGCGAACGGGAAATAGCCCAAACCGCGCAGGTTTTCCTGTGCGGGGTTGTAGGGCCTTTCACATGGGAGTCAGAAAGTGAAGTGCTAGTGGAACCCAATGGAAAGTGGGGTCACAGAGGGTGACAATCCCGTACACAAAAGCATTTCACCTCCCGAGAGGTACCTGAGTAAGCCGGGTCACGTGGAACCCCGGTTGAATCTACGGGGACCATCCCGTAAGGCTAAATACTACCTAACGACCGATAGCGAACTCAGTAACGCGAGTGAAAGATGGGAAGAACCCCTGCTAGGGGAGGAAACTGATCCTGAAACCATGTGCCTACAAGCGGTCGGAGCGCTATGACCTTCGGGTCACGCGTGACGGCGTGCCTTTTGCATAATGATCCGGCGAGTTACCGTCATCGGCCAGGTTAAGGTCCTCAGGACCGAAGCCTCAGGGAAACCAAGTCTGAATAGGGCGATATAGTCGATGGTGGTAGACGCGAAACTGCGTGATCTACCCATGAGCAGGTTGAATCGCGGGTTATACCGCGTGGAGGACCGAACCCACTTGGGTTGAAAACCGAGGGGATGACTTGTGGGGAGGAGTGAAAGT
>JAWXBP010000041.1 GCA_034440135.1 Planctomycetia bacterium | reverse complement strand
GGTATCGATGGCGTCGTGCGATCCTTGGTGAGGTGAGATCCAAAGGTTCCGTTGCCGGCGACCTCCTCGATGGCGTCGTTGAGCTTGCGATCAAGGTCGTAGTGGTCCCACGGCGGGCTGCACCGGTTGTCGTTGAACCACACCATCGCCTCCCACGCTTCGGTGGGCGATAGGCCGAACCGCTGCGTCTCACAGCAGGCTTGATAGGTATCGCTGTCGCCGCCATGGCCTGACACGGCATGGATCGCCGCGAGGTACTTTTTGCAGCGGTCGAGACGGGCATAACCCGAGACGTGAGCGATGCTGGTGGACGAGACGGCCGGCGGCTTGCTGCTGACATCGAGGCGCTTGCGCGACTGCACCAAGCGGTCGAACAACTCTCGGACGGGCTGCGTGCAGTCTGCCAGTGTGAGCGGTGCGCCGTCGAAGCGGTTGCCGGTGACGGTGAAGAAGCGTCCGTGTTGATAGATTTCGATGGCTCCGTCTTTCGTCGGGTCGTCGGCACGCACGACGTTGCCCTTGGCATCCACACAGAACCGCTTGCCGGTCTTCTTGCCGCTCATTGCCGCGATCTGATCGGCGCTCAATGAGCCGTAAGCGATGAACTTCACGCCGTTGCCGGATGGGCTGATCTCGGCGTAAGTCGCACACTTGGCGATGATCTCGACCGCCCACGGCTTCAAGTACTCGTCGCCAAAGCAATCGTCGAGGTCACCACCGACGAAGCCATCGCCGAGGCTGCCGAACTGAAAGCCCATGCCTTCCCAACCCACCGACTCGTAGGCCGCCGCCGCCGCGTCGAATGTCGTCCAGGTGCTCGCGTCGTTCGCCTTGGCCCTGACGCCGTTGATCTGGTATGGCATCTTCGTCGGCTTGTCGCCTTCGACGCGGGCCTCGCGACGCCACACGACCCATCGGGGCAGCGCCATCAACTCGGGCGGACACACTGGCCTACATACCGCAAGTGCGGTTATTGCCGACGCGGGCGCTGCGCTCATTTCGTACCTCCGAACACTTTGGCGTCGTCACACAGCGCACACCACACGCCGCCGAATGCGTAAATCGCCTTCCTGTCGCCGCACGTCGAGCACGTCACGTCGGCCAGCGGAATGCGGATGAATGATCGGTCAAGGTCCTTAGAAGGGACCGCGCCGACCGTCGGTGTCGGCGCACCGCCGAAGAGCGTGGATGTGCGTCTTTTCGCCTGCCTGGAATGCATGGTCATGTCCTCTATCACTGAAAAACGCGTGGATGTGGAGCTGCGCGCGTCCCGCCAGGCCCCTAATAACGGGACGGCACCGACCCAAACGATCGCGGCCGAACCCGCCGGGGAGCCGGCGACACCGGGCCCGATGTCCGGCTCAGCTCGAACGTTTCGACGGCCTGCGGCGTGATCCGCCAACGGGGGCGGGAGCCGGAGCGATTGGTGGCCATATTGATCGCGCGAAGCTCGCCGGTCGCGATGAAGCGGATCACCTTTGAGGTGTTTGTGCGCCAGCGGTGCGCGAGTTGCGCCGGTGTTAGGTAAAGCCCTTCCGGTGGGAGTTCAGCGGCCATTTTGGAACTCCCGTCTCTTGCCGATGAAGACGACCAAGTCCTCGGGCCGAATTCGCCGAAGCCTGCCCAATTTGACCACCGGCAACTCGCCAGCATCGACGTAGGCGTAGATAGTGCGCTCCGTGACGCCGAGCGGCTTGGCGGCCTGCTTGTAGGTGAGCAGGCGGAGATGGTCGAGGTCGTCCATGACTGGACTCCGAGAGGCGAAGTGGCGAGCACGTTGCTCACCTGTCGGAGTCAAAGCTAAGCGTGAAAAATGGCGACAAGCGTAGACCGATCACGCCGCCACCTATTTCTACGCAATGGCTGAATTAAACGGAACGGGAAATCAAGGACAAGTGGGCGAGGGAAATATTCGTGCGTAGAAATGATGTGCGGTCTTGACGCATTTCTACGCTCAAAGGCTGCGCATTTGGCGTCCAAGCTTCTCCGCTTGAGCTATTGCACCAGACGGGAGCCGCCGCTTAGATTCAAACTCGTCCGCCGAAAGGCCTAATTTCTTGAAGTCCGCACGTATCTCACGAACTCGGTTCAGCGCCCGCCGAATACCGTTAATACCCAGCCCATCTTTTAAGTCGAACTTGCTCTGCTTCACCCCTGGGGTTACCTGCGTCCACGCAATGTACTTCTCGATGATGTGTATCGTTTCCTCCCAGGTGTACTTCTTTCGCCGGCCAGGTTTTCCCGTAGCTGGGCGCTTTGAATTGCGTTTGCCTCTTCCACCACACGTCGAATGACCTTTCTCGATCCATGCCACAATCGCATCGACACCCGCTCCCAGGTAGTCGTCAGCGTTCGCATTGAAGGGGAAACTCCCGGACTTGTTCATCAACAGGTAAGCGGCCCTGATGAGGGCGTGCAGCTCGCCAGAGAGATCGCGGTTCTGCCCAACCAGTTTGTATTCGGCCGCCATCATGATCTCGTGGATGAGCGATAGCTCATCGTCATTGCGTCCGTGCCTAATCGCCTCAAGCAGCAGCGATCCAATCACGGTGGCCGCGCCATTCGCGTCGGTCTTCGTCTTGTTCCACCACGCTTGGCGATCGCGGATCGAGCGGACGATCTGGTCGATGGGTTTCGGCTCTTGTGCTCTTTCGATGCGGGGAACGGCGGGTTTCGGCAGAGATTCCACGGGTACCAGGTAATCCGCCACCGCCGCGAATACGTCCGCAACGTCTTGGATACCCCGAGGCCGTTTGACCTTCAGAAACTCTGCCAAGTTACCCGCGAAGTCCGTAATGCCTTTCCGGTCAAGACGGGTTCCCCCGTTCTTTGTATTCGCCAGTCCCACCTCGCCGGCAACCGTTAAGGGTGGCGGTAACCGGTGGCCTTTGGCGAGAAGGTCGGCACCGATACAAACCAAATAGGCAACGTCATTCGGAAGACGATGCCGCTGTTCAAGCAGCTCAACCCGGCGAAGAGTGTTCACAACCAATCGCAGACCAGACGCGATGCGGTTATGCTCATCCTCCATCTCCGTCGTGTCCAGCACGTCGCAGATGTCGAGGATATTCATTCCGGTCAAGTCAGCGAGCCGTTGGCCGCACTTGGCGGTCAGTATCACACGCCATTGCTTCCAGTTGATGAAATGACCAGTGGCGTCGAGGTCCCATCGGCGGAATGACGCCAGATGTTCGCGTCGCGGGAAACATCGCTGCCGAACGTCCTCTGGACCGCTCCACATCGCAAAGTCCACGTCCTCGCTCTGTCGATCAAATGGGTGGAACGGCCAACTGGGTATTGCGTCGGCGGGATTCTCAAAGACGATCGGCGATGAAATCCCGCATCGGGTCGTCAGGAGGAAAGGCTTTCGCCGCATCGTCGGCAGTTCGTGCTCGACGATCGCTAAGGCTTGCCTCGCCTTTTCGAGCCATTGAGCCGCAGACGCTGGGTTTCGCTCGAAATAAAACCGTCGCAGCATCCATCGATTGAAGGTGGGAAAAGTTCCCGATGCTTCCGCCGTGATCAATTTCACGGTCATCACATCGTTGTCTTTCCAGTCCGCAAGCTCTTCCCATTTCGCCTTCTGGACATCGGTGATAAGGCTCTCACACTGATCAGCGTCCGGATCGGTCATCACCCAGGTCACGACGAGCACCCGGCACGCTACATCCACCCGAAAATCGTTTGCCGCACGGTCGGCCAACGTCTGTTCGTCGAGCAATAGCGTCATAAAGGCCGAAGCGAACACGTCCTCCACCGGCACCGATTGACTGAAGGCGTCGACCCATTTTCCCGCGTCCTCAAAAACGTCCGAATGCGCGCGCACAAGCTTCGCGATGCGTGCAAAGAGCGCGCGGTCGTCGGCTGTCAGCTGATAGCGGTCCGACATAATGCACCATCCGTGATGCGCAACAGCTCCGGAGAACCGCTTGGATGGCGGAAGCGAGCGTACCGGCGCCTGCGTCGGGAGCAACACGATTTTCCCACTACAACTTCATCGATATTGTTACGACCGACATTCTGGCCGCCATCCGGTTCAGCTGAACTCCATCCCCTCGATGTTCGCTTCGTCCAGCGGCTCCTGGACGGCGTTGCGCAACCAGTTGGCGTCATAGCCGGCGGCGGACGCGCCGTCGATCTGAATCGTGATCTTCCCGCCATCGGACTTGTCGGCGAGGTTGGCGATCGCTTGAAACGATTTGAAGACCTGATCGCGCGTGGCGGAGAAGCGAACCCGCACGCTATGCCGGGCCGTGGATGTTGGCCCCGGTGGTGGCGGCGTAGGCGCGGGACCGGG
>JAWXBP010000040.1 GCA_034440135.1 Planctomycetia bacterium | reverse complement strand
CCAACGGGAAGTACGTGGAGGCGATACGCTCCCGCCGGCGAGCCAGGCCGGATTGCTCATAGCGAAAACGCCTCGCTCGTGAGCGCCTTGATTTCCGCATCGACGGCGAAGTACTGCCGCCGATGGACTGCCATTTCGTCGGCGGTCGGCCGACGCTCCATTCCCACCGGGGAACCGCACGCCGCCCCGCCGCCTGCTAGACTCAGGGGATGGGCTCACCCAAGAAATGGCGGTTCCATGGTCAACAACCCGCGCTATCGCTGGAAGCACATGATCGGCCCGCGCGACCTACGGCCGCCTTACGAAGGGCACTGGTATCCGTATTCGACGAACGGCTGTGGAATTGTCGACTTCATGGACTTCTGCGAAGCGGCCGGCTTCGAGTACATTCCCACGTTCCACATGGGCGAATCGCCGCAGGACATGGCGGACTTTATCGAGTACGCCAAGGGAGCGGCGGACACCGCGTGGGGACAAGCCCGCGTGCGCGACGGCCATCCCGCGCCGTACCAGCTGAAGTACTTACAGCTTGGCAACGAGGAACGCGTCGATCTGGAATTCGCCGAACGCTTCACCGCGCTTGCCAAGGCGATTTGGGCCGCAGACCCGGAGATCACGCTCGTCGTCGGCGACTTCGTGTACAGCAAACCGATCGTCGACCCGATTCAATTCTCCGGCGCCGCGTCCGGGATCACGAGCCTCGCGGGTCAGCAGCGGATCTTGCAGGTGGCCAAGGCGGCGAATCGCGAAGTCTGGTTCGATCTGCACGACTGGACCGACGCCGCGGAACTGGACGAGTCGTTCCAGGCGATGCTCACGTTTCAAGAGGCTTTGACGAAGCTCGCGGACGGCGCACCGTTCCAAGTTGTCGTGTTTGAGTTCAACGCCAATAGCCATGGACAACGCCGAGCATTGGGCAACGCCCTCGCCATCAATGCTATCGAACGGAACGGCCGGATTCCCATCGCCATCTCGGCGAATGGCCTGCAGCCGGACGGACAGAACGACAACGGCTGGGATCAGGGACTGCTGTTTTTCAATCCAGCGAAAACCTGGTTGCAGCCGCCAGGTCACGTAACGCGCATGATATCGCAACACTTTCAGCCGCGGCTGGTGCAGTGTGAAGTGTCGCCGGTCAAGCAACCGCTTGATATCAACGCGAAGCTCAGCGACGACGGCGGCACGCTAGTGATGCAAGTCGTGAACGCGTCGGCGCAGCAAGTCGAAGCGGTGGTCGAGCTAACGGGCTTCGCGCCGCGCGCACCGGCAGCCAAAGTGACCGAGCTCGCGGCGCCTCTCGAAACGGTGAATACCGCCGACGCCACGTACACGGTAACGCCACAATCACACGATTGGATGCACGAATGGAAGCATGGCAAAACGAAGGCCGCGTTTGCACCGCATTCGGTGACCATCATTCGCTGGCAATAACGGAACAGAACCAATATACACGCCGCGCCCGCCTTTTCGCCCACCAGAAGCGCCGGACAAATGGCATCACAAACTTCGCCCGCCGCCCCTTGAGAAGTCATTGAACTCCGCTATGATATTAGGTCCGTCGAGCCCTCGGGCGCGGCACACGCCTCCTTAGCTCAATCGGTTAGAGCATCTGACTCTTAATCAGAGGGTTGTAGGTTCGATTCCTACAGGGGGCACTGAACACGCTTGCAGTACATCGCGCGATGTCGTCAGCCCCGGCAAGACCGGGGCTTTTTTATGCGCACTTCGCGCGGCTTGAGGTCGCGATAGGCGATTGAATTAGTTGACCGGCTCGGCTACCGGCGCTTTCCACGCGCCGTCGAACAGTTCTTGCCGCGGGCGATACAAGCGGAGCACATAATTCCAACCTGGCATCGTGGGGAGCCAGTTCGTGGCCGTATCGTCGCCGCCGAACTGGATCGTGAACGAGCCGTCAGCGTTGGGCTTCGCGGTGATGTTGTTCAGCGTGTAGGCGTTCTTGGCGTTTTTCTTGAAGAAGCCGTCCTTGTTGTAAACGCTGACGGACCAGAATCCGTGGACCGGAACGTCTCTTCCCGTGAGTACCTGAGCGGTCATTCCGTGTCCGTCACGGAGCGCTGCGGAAAGGGCGTCATGCGGACAGTGATTCTCTACCGGAATTGTAGCGAATAGATCTCGCCACGCGCCTGGCGACCGCGCAAACGATCGTTTGCCACGCACGAAAAAAAATCGCCGCAGTTCGCGCTCGTTTGGGGAATTCGAACCGCTATTCTCTACAGAGCGGTTGGCGAAGGCAGGTCCGATTGACACCGTCGTGTTGGTACGACGCGTGTGCAATGCGGGGCTTGTCGCCACGCCCGCCGCCGATTCTTTTCCCATCGCGTCAATTCTGACGCGCCAGTTCCTCGAAGCGAGAGGTGTCGAATGCGAATCCTCAACGTGTCGCTGCTGATGGTTTGCGGGCTACTCGGCCCCGTCGCATTGGCCTCCGGCCAAAGAACGCGCCTGCCAGGTCCCCTTGGCGGAGCCGGTACGATGGGCGTGCGCGAGGTGTTTAACAACGGATTTGTGTCGCAAGTGACGGGCGCTTATGAGTCGTTGCGCAATATCTCGCCGACGGCGACCGTGCGCGACTATCAGGCCTCCCAAATCAACATTTTCGACACCGGCGAGCCGGACAATTTCCCGGGCGCCGTCAACTTCGAAGTCGTCCGCCAAGGCGATACGTTCCCCGGCGGCGTCGACAACCTGGCCCTCGTGGCGCATGGCCGGGTTCGCATCAGCGAAGAACAAGCCGGCGACTACACATTCCTGGTCAACAGTGACGACGCGTTTGAACTCTGGTTTCCGCAACGCAGCTTCAACACGGTTTCAGGAATTGGCACCGAAGTTACGGCCTATGGCTCCATGACTTACTTCAACGATCGCGCGCCAGCGACGTCGTTGGGCGTGATCAACCTTCCTGCCGGCGATTGGGACTTCGAATTGGTGTACAACGAATACGGCGGAGGTGCACAGGTGGAATTGGCCGCGGCGCAAGGTGTGCTGTTGGATGTTCCGCCTTTGGATGTCTCTGATTTTCAGCTCGTTGGCGCGCCAGGTCAAACTTATTCCGGGACCACGCCACGCGTTGGATCGGCGTGGGAAATTCGCGAAGTGCTTTCGCGCCCGGAATTCAGTCACGACATTTTTACGCTGGCCGAGGCGCGTTCGCTGCTCGACAATCCGGACAATGACGACTTGGTTTTCGAAGGTTCAGTCGAACGACTTGATCTTGCCGATCCGGATACGGCCTTCAATCACCTCGACACGTTTGACGGCGATCTGCCGTTCCTCAACGATCGTGGCTTGTTTCTCGACGAAGATCGGTTCGCCATGCGCGCCACGGCGTCGCTGGTGATTGAGACGGCCGGCGACTATACGATCGGCTTCAACAGCGACGACGGTGGCGAACTCACGATCGTTGGCGCCAGCTTTACCTCGATCAATAGCCCTTCGGGCGTGCTCATCACCAACGGTGGACAGTCGTTGACGGCGGATTTTCTGACCGCCTCGAGCTTAACCACGGCCGTGACCCATCTGGAGCCCGGCGAGTATCCGATTGAGTTTGTGATGTGGGAGTTGGGAGGCGGCGCCTTTGCCGAAGTGTTCGCGACCAGTGGAGCGTTGACAGAGTTGGATCCAGCCTTGTTCCGGATTCTGTCCACGACGAGCGAGACCGTCGTGGTGGAGCGCGAAGCTGGCCTCGAATTGGTCGAGCAACCGTTACCCAACGGCCCCGGCGATGCGGATGGCGACGGCGACGTGGACATTGAGGACCTGAACGCAGTCCGGGACAACTTCGGAGCGTTCGGTTCCGGCGACACCGACGGCGATTTCGACGTCGACATCACCGATCTCAACAACGTCCGCAACAATTTCGGCAACGACTACAACAATCCCGTGCCCGAGCCAGCTAGTCTCGCACTGGCGGTATTCGCCGCCGTGGGACTGCTGCTGAAGCGCAAGCGGCGGTGCGTCGGCCGAGGATGAGAACGCCGAACTGCGGCGGGCGCGTGCGCGATGAACTTCCTCACATCGCGGCGCGCCTGCGCAGGCGTTCGCAGCAGGGAAGATATAGGCGACAGCGCGGTTTTGTCCGGCCGTACGCGTAGCGTGCGCAGGCCGAATTGGTCGTCCCGTTCGACCGCCAAAACGAGGCAATCCCCGAGGGGATGGAGCGCGAAGGAGACAATGCGTTCCGCGTCTCCGCCGAGAGTCAGCAAGGCAGCGCCGGTGTCGATATCCCACAAGCGCAGGACTCCATTGTTGCCGAGACTTACGAGCGTGCGGTTGTCCGGCGCGATTCGCACGTCGAGGATCGGCGCGTGATGTCCAATACACTCGATAAGTCGACCGCTTTTACTCAGGTCCCAGCAATAGACGACTCCTTCAATGCCGCCCGCGGCGACCAGGCTGCCGTCCGGCGAACAAGTCGCGGCGAATACGACGTCAGTTGCGCCGCGGAGGACGGGCTGCGCCATGGCGGCATCCGCCCCATGCACAAGGATTTCCCGCGACGGCCTTTGATCGAGCCATATGTCCCCCTGGCTGGTGCGAAATGATCCCAGCCAGCCTTCGTGGCTGCCGCCGGAAAGCGATGTCGCTTCAGCTCCAGTCGTGCGATTCGTCCACCAGCATCTCAGCAGCCCATCTCGATGAACCTGGCGTTGGATCAAGAACTTGCCGTCCGTCGAAAACTGTAGGCGGACGCCGAGTTGCTCCATCGCCAACTCCGGTTCGCCCGTTGTCTGACCAGAGGCAACCAGTCGCGTGCGCACCTTTAAGTCGCTATCCGCCACGGCGATAGCGCGGGACTGCGGACAAAAGGCGATTGGCCAGCCCACGAAGAACGGCGCTCCGCTGGTAGCCTTGTCGGACAGACTCCCCAGCGACTCGCGCCAAAGTTCCTCCCGCGCGCCGGCGTCATACATCGCTAGCTGCAGCAGGCCGTCTGGTTGTCGTTCGACAACGGCCAACCATTTTCCGCAATCGGAAAAACGGACGGCCTCGATCACGCCGGTGAACGCCTCGTCGAAGGGCGCGCGATAGGTTGGCGACGGCCACCAACAGATGCTGCCGTCGTCAGCGCCGGAAACCAACAAGGACTCGTCCGGCGACAAGGCGAGGCTCAGCGTCGCCGCATTGCTCCCGAGCAGGCGCCGAGGAGTACCTGCGTTGCCGGCCAAAATGTGAGGTACGCTCCAACATTCAATGGCGCCATGGTCATACGCCGCGATGAGATCGTTGCCGTCGGCCGTGCAAATCAGCGAGCGCACGCGCGTGAGGGCGGGGACCTGTCCCGCGAGTCGCCCCAGTGTCGGATCCCAGATGCCGATCGCGTCGAGGCACGATTCGGCGACGTAACCGGATTCATAGGGGATACAGCAAATCGCACCCATGGAAATCCCGTTCGTTCGTCGCGCCTCCAGCACTTTCAGCGAGTGCGCATCGATACAGAATTGCATATTCTGGTAGCCGCTGGCGAACAGCCGTGAGTGGTCGGGATCGAAGGCGAGGGAGTCGACTTCCTTGGCGTAATCAACGCCGCCCCCTGCCACGTCCGCCGGTACGCCGAGCGGTTCGGAGATCCGATGTTCGCCCGTGGTCACGTCGATAACATGCACGACAGACCCCTTGCCGCCAACGGCCAGCCTCGATTCGCCGTCGCCCAGCCAGGTCGCGGCGAAGATGCGGCCGTTTTCAATCGCGTCCGCCTCGTACACTTTCGTCCAGTCGTCCGTGCGGTAAATGACCAAACGACCTAGCTCACAGGCGACGGCGAGCAACGCGCCATCGCCGGAAGGCTCAGCGAAATGGACTTCGCCATGGCCGACATCCAAGGATTGTTCGACAACCCATGTTTGCGCGTCCCAACAGAGCACGCGCCCGTCTTTCCCGGCCGAGTAAAGTCGCCGGCCGTCTGGTGAGAACCGCAATCGGCAGACGCCCGAGGTGTGAGCGATTTGACTGCGCTCGTATTCGTGGACGAGGCGTGCAAGCAAACGCCATTCGAGGCCGCAAGCCGCGCCGCCGCCGACCGCTTCTCGGGCCTGGCGCAACAACTGCAACACCTCTTGACGTTTTCCTAGTCGCAGCGCCTCCGCCGCCAGTTGAATCGCTCGGTCATATGCGCTGCGCGGGTCGACCAGTTTATGGCCGGTCGCCTCCGCGGACAGGCCCTCGCGCGGTGGCGAGGAAAGCGGTTGTTGTTGCTGAGCGGGAAACAAGCCGCCGACGAGGACGGCGGCGGCGATCCCGGATGCAAAGGCCCAGCGCAGCGGCCGCCGTCGCATAACGTTTGCCGGCGACTGTTCTAGGCACTTGTCGGTGCCCTGCTTCTTGATCGGCAAGCGGAGCGCCGGCAATGCCCGTCGCTTCATGATGGACATTGCTGGCCGCGTCACGTTCCCCAAGCCGCACGCGAGCGACGCCCACGCCTTTCAGGCCGGCGGGTACAAGATGCTGCTACAACTCTCCACCGATGGTTTTGCGGCCTACCCAGAGGCGGTGGACCTGGCTTTCGGTCCCTATGTCCGCTTTGGGACCATCCAGAAGGAATACCGCAACGCCAAGATCATTTACACGCCCAGCGAAATGGTCGGCACCAAACGGACGGGCATCCGTGGGATAAGCGGCCGGGAGTCGCGGACAATATGCACGTCGCATGTCGAGCGCCTGAACGGCACTCAGCGGCTGTTCATGAAGCGGCTCAACCGGCTGACGTACTGCTTCTCCAAGAAGCTGAAAAACCTCCAGGCCGCGTTCGCCATGTTCGCGGCCCACTACAACTATTGCTGGCAGACCCGGAAGCCCGGCAAGTCAGGGAAGAAACGCTCGACGGCTGCTATGATGGCAGGACTGGCCGGCCACGTCTGGAGCTTTGACAAACTTTTCGATGCCGTGCTGGCGTGAAATAGTCCGCGCTCAATCGTATAATGCCGCTGCCTTCAACCACCGGGAGGCAGCATGGGAAAGCAGCAGAATAACGAAGCAGGTTCGCAACTTGCCGCCAAGCTAGACAAGGTTGCCGCCGACGTAGAGCAACTGAAGGTGGATGTTGGCTTCATCAAGGGCGGGGGCATGATCGGCGGTGGAGTCATCGGACTCCTTCTGCTTGCCGTCATTGGTGGTATCTGGTGGGCGGGCGAATCGAAGATTCGCGAAATCTCCAGGGCTGTTCTTCGGGAAGAACTACAGTACCGAAACACGATTGTTCAGCAGGGACGATTCACTGCTGACAACAAAATCTCCGATGACCCGCTGACATTCTCGTGGAAGCTACAGAAGCAGGTCGACTCGGATAAGCTAATCAGCGTCGTTGCCGAACCCCTAACAGCGGTCCCTGGCGTGGCAATCTTTGCGGACGTCGCGCCGGGCGGCGGTTCATGCCGGATGATCCTTTTGGGAGACGCGGAGACACTATCGGCACTCCAACTTCCGATCGATGCAAAAGTCACGATCACCGAGCGACAGTAGCCAGCAACACGCTGTTAGGACACTACCAGGGTCGACGGCTTACGTCGGTTTCACCGCTAGCACCGGCGATGGTTTCGGTAACGGCGGAGCCAATCAGTTCTTGTCCAAATTCCGTTTCGTTCCGGAGCCCAACACTAACGCGTTGAAGCTCATTTGCCTCGTCGAGCTCCTTTGTGGACGGCTGGTGATTCCGTATAGCGCGCGGACAGTCATTTGGCGACGTCAAGTTCCGCTACGTTGAAGCCTCCGCCGACGCTTGCCCCAATGCCGCTTTGCCCATCTCGAACACCGCTTCCGGAACGCAAATGGTTGCGATGACAGGATCGCCGATCGCCAGACGCACCACCTGGCCGCGCCGGCCGAATTGCTTCTTGACCGCTTCGACGCGCATTTCCGACCAGGGGATGTACAGCGGGGCATGCCCGGTGCTGAAGATCGGCCATAGGGCGATACGTAGACCTTCCGCATCGACGCCGTAGTTCAGGCACCCGTTGTAGTCGACCCAGCCGACTTTGATCCAAAACGCGCGAAGTTGTCGGCCATTCCAATTCGTCGGCGCCGGGTATGCGCGCGCCAGGCGCTGCCAACCGCCGGCCCAGGCCAGGAAGTTCAACGTCACCAGCCAGGTCACGCCCACGAAGAAAATGGAGCCGAGAATAGCGATAGCGGCGTGATTCATCGTCGACGACTAGTTTGACTCGCGAACAAGCGGCGCTATGCGCGATCGTATCCACGCAATCAGTTCATCCCGCTCTAATTCGCCGGCGGCCAATCGTAGCACCGTCTGTTCCGCATCATCCACGTCCGCGATAATCGTCCAATCGTTCAACAGCAGAAACAGACGCATCGCGGCATAGCTCACGCGTTTGTTGCCATCAATAAACGGATGGTTCAGCACCAGCGAAAAACAAAGCGCGGACGCCTTGGTCGCGATGTCCGGATAAAGGTCGACACCGCCAAACGTCATACGCGGTTGCGCTAACGCGGATTCTAGCCCGCTTTGATCACGGAGTCCGGCTGAGCCCCCGGATTGGACGATCAACCGGCCATGCAAATACACAACGTCGACAAGGCCTAGGTACTTCATTATGCCAACCGCCGATAAAGTTCCGCATCTTCGCGCAGAATGCGCTGAACCGATTCCTTTACCTGCTCTGACGGACCGTTCAGTACGTCGACCAGCGCGGCACGAACAAACTCGCTGGCGTCCATTCCAAGTGACGCGGCCAGTTCATTCGCCCGTTGCGTTTGTTCTTCCGTCAAATGAAGTGCAATGTCCATCTGCCACCTGCACGAAAAGTAGTCCGAACTGTCCCCCCCCTACAATTTACTCAGTACTTCCCCATCGCTCAAATCCGGCCCAGTACTACATTATTGAAGGCAGCAGAATGCCGATCTGCACGAGTACCAGGGCGAGCTCGATGACGAACAGCAGCAGATATCGGTAGTTGCCGTCCACGAAGCTCTTACAGCCCAGCCACATAGCGATGACAGTGGCCGGCAAGACCGAGAGAAAGCCTGTCGCCGCAATGTAGCTAAAACCGATTCCTGCAACGCGTTCATTCCATGATGATGAGATCGCATCCCAGACCATCGGAGATGCGGCAATGATAAGATGTGCCCAGACATACCACCGCCAAGCGGGGTGTGGCCGTTCCTGCCGAGTCGCATCTATGTAAGGCGCAGTCATCGAAGTCAGCAAATCCCGTGACGTGCGAGACTACAAATTTCCGCTATTCAGGCACCTCGTTACGCCACATTCTGCCCCTTATGCATGCAGCAGTTCTTAAACTTCTTCCCGCTGCCGCACGGGCAGGGGTCGTTGCGGCCCACGGTTTGCGCGCGGTTGCGGATCGGCTCCGACTTGGCTGGTTCGCCAGCATCGGCAGCATTGTTGCTCGAGTTGTTCTGCTGTTCTTGCTTGGCCAATTCGGTCGTCGATTGCGCCGCCTGGTGGATCGCCTTGCCGCCGGTCCAGGTGGAACTGACGAAGTTCTCGTCGAGTTGCTCCATGCGGAACACGAGGTCGGTCACGCGCGTCGCGACGCCCTTCCACATCTGCTCGAAGACCCGCATGCCTTCGCGCTTGAATTCCACTTTCGGATCGACCTGGGCGTAACCGCGCAGGCCCACGCTGGACCGTAAATGGTCCATCGACAGCAAATGTTCCTTCCAGGCCTGGTCGAGGATGCTCAGTACGAGCGCTCGTTCCATCTTCTGCATCTGCGGGCGGAAACGGTCGTCGACCGCGAGCAACAGCCGCGCTTCGAGTTCGTCGCGCGTGAGCCCGGCGATCTCTTCGCGGGATAGCTTGCACGCCAGCGACTCTTCCAGCCAATGCGTAAGCGAATCGAGCGCCCCGTTGCCGCCGCTGGCGGCCTGTGCGGTCGTGTTGCCGCTCTGGCGGCCGAACAGTCGCTCCACACGTTCCCGCACGGCGGCGATGGCCGGTTCGTAGCCGGCGATGTACTTGCGGCTCAGGTCGATCAACGCCGGCATCAATTCCTGATGTCCGTGCCCTTGCAATGTGGCGGGATCGACGTCGGCCTCGAACTGCTGCTTCGCCCAGACCACGAGTTGATCGCGATCATAGCGCTTCTGGCCTTGCGCATCGCGCTTCGTGAAGTAGTAAAGGCCGACCATCACCGGGTATTCGATTTCCCGCTCGCGATAGGCTTCCGCCGCGCGTTGACGCACCAGGGCCTCGAAACCGGCCGGCTCCAGGTCCTTGACTTCATCGAGCCCCAACGGCATGCCAAACTTGTGCTGCACCCAGCCGCAGGCCACGCGGTAGCTGAAATCCGGATCGAGGCACTTGGCGAAATCGGAAAGATCGACTTCACGAATCGCCGCCCGGGCTTTTTCCAGAATCATCTCGTCAAGTTGATCGCGCTCGATGCTTCGCAACTCGCGGTCGCGGAGATTCAGCCCCCAGCGGTTGTTGACCCATTTGGTCAGCGCTTCCCAATTCCAATCGGCCTGATCTTCTTCTTTCGGCAGGTTTTCTTCGATGGCGTCGTGCAGGTGCCCTTCGGCGCCGCGCTCGGCTTGCTCTTTGGCATACGACTCGGCCATGCCGGCGTCGAGGCCGCGGAAGTCGCGGGCTTCGAGTTCCGTCGACAGCCGTTCGCCGACCGCTTTCGCGTAGGATTCGGGGCCATAATCCTTGGAAAGCATCAGGCCCATGTGTTCGTCGATCTGCTTGTCGATCATCTCCATGATGATCTCTTTGCAGTTCGCGCCGCCGAGAATCCGCTGACGGAAGCCGTAGACGCGTTTGCGCTGCTCGTCCATCACCTCGTCGTATTCGAGGAGGTTCTTGCGGATATCGAAGTTGCGCTCCTCGACCTTTTTCTGCGCGCCCTCAATACGCCGCGTGACCAGCTTGCTGACGATCGCCTCGCCTTCCTGCATGCCGAGTCGCGTGAGCACGTTCTTCACCCACTCGCCGGCGAAGATCCGCATCAAGTCGTCTTCCAACGACAGGAAGAAGCGGCTGCTGCCGGGATCGCCTTGGCGACCGCACCGGCCGCGCAACTGCAAATCGATGCGCCGGGCTTCGTGCCGTTCGGTGCCGATGATGTGCAATCCGCCGAGCCCCTTAACGACGACGCCCTCGGGCTTCATCCCTTCGCGTTCGTCGATTTCCTTGACCAGCGCTTCCCATTCTTCTTTGGGCACTTCGAGGCGCGTCGGGTACTTATCTTGCAGCACTGCCCAGGCCATCGTGTCAGGATTGCCGCCGAGAATGATGTCGGTGCCGCGGCCGGCCATGTTGGTGGCGATGGTCACCGCGCCCTGGCGGCCGGCCTGCGCGACGATCTCGGCTTCGCGCTGGTGATGCTTGGCATTGAGCACCTCGTGCTTGACGCCGCGCCGTTCGAGCTGACTGCTGAGCCTTTCGCTTTTTTCGATCGACACGGTGCCGACCAGAATCGGCCGCCCGCGGCGTTGCGTCTCGACGATCTTCTTGCGCTCGATCGTTTGTTTCTCTTTGGAATCGTGCGGCACGATCGTCACGGCCTGGTCGTTTTCATCGACGATTTCGCCATTGATCGTTTCCTCGCTGCTCAGGATCACGCTGTCCCATTTGTGCAGCCGTTCGATCTCCTCGACGATCGCGTTGAATTTCTCGCGCTCGGTGCGATAGACCACGTCCTGATTGTTTTTCCGTTGCATCGGGCGATTGGTCGGAATCGCCACGACTTCCAATTCGTAGATCTTCCAGAACTCGGCCGCCTCGGTCATGGCGGTGCCCGTCATGCCGGAGATCTTGTTGTAGAGCTTGAAGAAGTTCTGCAACGTGATCGTGGCCAGCGTCTGGTTTTCTTCCTTGATTCGCACGCCCTCCTTGGCCTCGACCGCCTGGTGCAAACCGTCGCTCCAGTTTCGGCCAGGCATCAAGCGCCCGGTGAATTCGTCGACGATGACAATCTCTTCGCCCTGCACGACGTAGTTCACGTCGAGCTTGTACAGGTGATGCGCCTTGAGCGAGTTATCGATCAGGTGCGGCCATTCCATGTTGCCGGCGGTGTAGAAACTTTCCACGCCCGCCAGCTTCTCCGCTTCGCGCACGCCCACGTCGGTCAAGTGCGCGCTGTGTTCCTTTTCCTTGACTTCGAAATGCACGTCGCGCTTCAGTTGGCGTGCGATCTTGTCCGCTCGCGCGTAGCGCGTGACGTCGTCGTGCGCCGGGCCGGAGATAATCAGCGGCGTCCGTGCTTCGTCGATCAGAATGTTGTCGACTTCGTCGACGATCGCGTAGTTGAGCGGTCCCTGTACCTGCTGCAAGTGCTTGGGATATTTGTCGTCGCCGCGACGCGCCGGCTTCATGTTGTCGCGCAGGTAGTCGAAGCCGAATTCGTTGTTCGTGCCGTAGGTGATGTCGCAGAGGTACGCGCGCTGTTTCTCCACCGGATCCATATTGGCGTAGATCGCCCCCACGGTCAGACCGAGGCCCATGTACAACGGGCCCATCCATTCCATGTCGCGGCGCGCGAGATAATCGTTCACCGTGACAACGTGGACGCCCTTGCTTTCGAGCGCATTCAAGTACGCCGGTAGCGTGGCCACGAGCGTCTTGCCTTCGCCGGTGACCATTTCGGCGATGTTGCCGCCGTGGAGCACCATGCCGCCGAGCATCTGCGTGTCGTAATGGCGCATCCGCAAGTAGCGGCGGCCCCCTTCACGACAGACGGCGAAGGCCTCGACCAGCAAGTCATCCAGGGATTCCCCGGAGGCCAGCCGGCGACGGAAATCCACGGTTTGCCCGCGGAGCTGCTCGTCGCTCATCCCCTGGTATTTTTCCTCGAGGGCACTGATCGCCTCGACCTTGGGGTGCAACTTCCGGAGCAACCGGGCGTTGCTGGAGCCGAACAGCGATGTCACGCTCCGTTCAAACCCCCGGGCGAGACCGCCCAGCGAGTAGGTGACGGTGTCCCAAATTTTTTCGATCGTTTCCATATCACACCAGCCCCTAGAATGCCGGGCTGTCACAACGACTCAGGAATGGCGCGCGAACGCGCCAGGAAAACCGGAAAACACCGCTGGCGCAAGCTGTTCCGGTCCCGTAGTTTATGGCGAAGTCCCTTGTGGGTCAATAACTTACGCCATGCCGGGCCGGTCGCGACCAACCGCCATTGGATCGCCCAATTTGGCAGCCACAGGGCCTGCCCGAAGGATTCTCATGCAATTGCGATACCAGGAAAAAGCCGGTTGCCGGCGTAACCTGTGGGAGGCGTCTCCGACGCCGATGGGGACGCCGCTGATTACCGGCCGACTTTGGTCAGCTGCGCCCACTCCATCGGCGTCGGAGACGCCTCCCACAGGGTCATCACGCACGATCAGTTGCGGGATTCCCGGAGGTCGGGCAAGATAGGGGCCGGAACGGTGATTTGAGGCTGAAACTGTTTGGTGGAAAGTGGTTAGAACTCCCTTCAGCGTCGATGTTCGCGGGGAACTGGTGTTCCTGGGCACTGGGACGTCCCTGGGCGTGCCGGTCATTGGTTGCGACTGCGAGACGTGCGTCAGCACGGATCCGCGCAATTTCCGTACTCGTTGCGGGCTGGTTCTAGGACTGCCGGAGGGAAATCTGCTCGTCGATACACCGCCCGACCTCTGGCGGCAGTTGGTTCGGGAACGGATTGGGCTGATTCATGCGACGCTGTTTACGCATGAACATGCGGATCACCTATTTGGTCTGGACGATTTGCGGCTGTTTGCCCATTATCTGGGCCGCCCGGTGCCGATTTACTGCGAGGCGGCGGTCGAAGCGCGGATTCGGAAGTCGTTCGATTACGCCTTCGCACCCGAGGCGGCGACCTACCACGCCGGGGGTGTGCCGCAGTTGGAGTTTCGACGGATCGGACTCGAGCCGTTCGAGTTGCTGGGCGTTAAGGTGACGCCGTTGCGACTGCGGCACGGACGATTCAACGTGCTTGGCTTTCGGTTCGGCAACGTAGCGTATTGCACAGACACGAACGGCATTCCGGATGAAAGTTGGCCGGTGTTGAAGGACTTGGACGTGCTAATTCTCGATGCCCTGCGACACAAACCGCACCCCACGCATTTCAGCTTGGACGAAGCTATCGCGGTCGCACGCCGCGCAGGCGCGAAGCGGACATTGTTCACACACTTATCGCACGATCTGGAACACGCGGCGACGAACGCCGCGCTGCCGGACGGAATGGAAGTTGCCTACGACGGGATGAGGATTCCACTGACCTAGTTTGATGTCTAAATGGCTGACATAGTTTGATGCTGGAATGAATGAGGTCAATCGCAATCGCACATTCGCAAGTTATGCTCCGACCAGCCCCGCAAGGGGCGACAGATAATAGCCAGGGGTGGCAACCCCTGGAACAAAGAGAAAACAATGAATTTGGAGCCCTGAAAGGGCGTCACTCGTATTGGAGTTGCTAGCCAGTGCCGCCCCGTTGGGGCTTAAATCAATTCGTTGTCAGATTTCCAGGGGTTCGCACCCCTGGCTATTATCGTTCGCCCCTTTGGGGCTGGCAGCTTCCTAGTTCGATATTGCGATGGGGACATACGAGGTAAATAGGTCCACGCTTGAGTGAATGTGTTGTCGCCGACAAGGATGTCGACGACATGGAGCGTGTTGCTCCCGGAAGTGGCGCAAGGATGCGCGGATGCCTGATTCGACTGTCACGTCATTCACTTCGTCGGATTGGGCCGCGCCGGTCAGCGTCTGGCCGTTGCGCGACGTGCTGGCGCGACAACTTCGCCCGTACGGACAAGATCATCTGTTGGCGTTCTGGGATGAGCTGGCGCCGACGGAACAGCACCAGCTGGCGGCCGAAATCGCCACGATTGATTTCTCGGAACTGGCGCGCATTCTGCGTTCGGAACCGCTGGCCGAAAACTGGGCGCTCGCTGCGGAACGCGCGGTTCCGCCGGCGGCAATTCGCTTGAACGAATCGAGCGACCCCACGCGACGTGATACAGCACGGCAACGCGGCGCCGCGGCGCTACGCGAGGGACGCGTCGCCGCGGTGTTAGTCGCCGGTGGGCAAGGTACGCGGTTGGGCTTTCCGCACCCCAAGGGGATGTTCCCAATCGGTCCGGTGGCGAACACGCCGCTGTTTCAGATTCTGCTGGAACAGGTGTTGGCGGTCTCACGGCGTTACGGAGCGCCGATTCCGCTCTATCTGATGACCAGTCCGGCGACGCACGCAGAGACCGGGGCCTATCTGGAATCGCACCAGCGGTTCGGCCTAGCGACGGAAGACGTGCATCTGTTCTGCCAAGGGACGATGCCGGCGGTCGACGCCTTAAGTGGTCGCGTGTTGCTGGAATCCAAAGACAGGATCGTGCTCAGTCCCGACGGTCACGGCGGCATGCTGGCCGCCCTCGCGGCCAGCGGCGGCCTGGATGACCTGGAGCGGCGCGGCATCGAGCAGGTGTTTTATTTTCAAGTCGACAATCCGCTCGTGAAGGTTTGCGATCCGGAATTCATCGGGCATCACCTCTTGGCGGAGTCCGAGGCTTCGACGCAAGTCGTGGCGAAACGTGATCCGCTGGACCGTGTCGGCAACGTCGTCTCCGTCGATGGCCACATGCGGATCATCGAGTACAGCGACCTGCCGGAGCACGTCGCGCGTCGCAGCGGCGCGGACGGCGGTCTCGACCTCTGGGCCGGAAGCATCGCCGTCCATGTCTTCGACGTGGCCTTCTTGCGACGCATGGCGGAAGCGCGCGGCGGACTGCCGTTTCACTTCGCACGTAAGGCCGTGCCGACCATCGACGCCGCCGGGCAGGCCGTGTCGCCCACGACGCCGAACGCCATCAAGCTGGAACGTTTCATCTTCGACCTGTTGCCGGAAGCGCGGCGCACCCTGGCCGTCGAGGTCGACGCGCCCCGCCGTTTCGCCCCGGTGAAGAACGCCTCGGGCGCCGCGAGCGATACGCCGGAACATTCGCAGCACGCGATGGCCCTGGAGTCGCGCCGCTGGCTGAAGGAAGCCGGGGCCGTAGTCGCTCCAGGCGTCTCCGTGGAGATCAGCCCCTTGTTTGCGCTCGACGCGGAGGAATGCCGCCGCAAGGTGCGGCCTGGCACGCGCTTCGAAATCTCCGCCTATTTGCGGTAGCCGCGTTATGATGGGAGGCGGCAAATTGGGCCGCAGGCTTCCCTCATTCAACCACTCGCATGTCTTCTGATTCACGCCTCATCGTCATCACCGGCGTCAGCCGCGGCCTGGGCCGCGCCATGGCCGAAGCCTTTATGCAACTTGGGCACACCGTCGTAGGTTGTGCTCGCAACTTTGAGCAAGTCCGCGCCTTGCGTCGCGCGTGGCCCGCGCCGCACCGCGTCTTCAGCGTTGATGTTTCCAAGGACACGCAGGTCGCCGTGTGGGCCCGCGAGGTATTGACGGAAATCGGCACGCCGGATTTGCTGCTCAACAACGCCGCCGTGATCAACCGCAACGCGCCGCTCTGGAAAGTGCCGGCGGAGGAGTTCGACACGTTGATGCAAGTCAACGTGATCGGCGTGACGAACGTGCTTCGCCACTTCTTGCCGAGCATGATCGAACGCCAATCCGGCGTGATCGTCAATTTCAGCTCCGGCTGGGGACGCAGCGTCTCCGCCGACGTGGCGCCCTACTGTGCGAGCAAATGGGCGATCGAAGGTCTGACGCAGTCTCTCGCCGAAGAGTTGCCGGAAGGCATGGCCGCCGTACCGCTCAACCCCGGCATCATCAACACCGACATGCTCGCCAGTTGCTTCGGTGCCAACGCGGAGTCCTACCCGACGGCAGAACAATGGGCCGAGCGCGCCGTGCCGTTCTTACTTGCACTCAGCGCGAAAGACAACGGCCGACCGCTCTCGGTGCCGTGAACAGGAATAGGGGAATGACGAATTTCGAACTTCGTCATTCCGCACGCCGTGGTGAAGTCTCTCCGGCGGCTCAATCACGCCCAGGGCGCTTCAGATTGTGCGGCTTCACCAGTTCGCCGTACATCTCCGGGCGACGATCAGCGAGGCGATCGATTTCGTGTTTGCCGGGGACGCGGATGATGTGCTTGCGCCGCGCGCGGGCTGGGTCGATTTCCGCATAGAGAATCTCTTCGTCGGTCGTCGTGGAGACCGCCAGCGTTTCGCCGTTCGTGTCGCAGATGCTGCTGCGGCCGATGAAGCGGAAGCCACGTTCCTCGCCGACGCGATTCACCGCGATGTAGTAGACCCCGTTTTCCAACGCCCGGGCGCTGATCACGCTGCAGGCGGTGCATTCCGCGCCGGGCGGCCAATTCGTGGGGAGCACGATCAAATCGGCGCCGAGAATCGCCAAGGTCCGCGCCGCCTCCGGAAAGGCGGCGTCATAGCAGATATTCATCCCGATCCGCACATCCCCGGCCTCATGCACCGCGAAGGGACGATCGCCCGGCGTGGTGTACATGTCGACGCCCAGGTATGGGAGATGCACCTTGCGATACGCGCCGATCATCCCCTGCGGCCCGACCAGCACGGCCGCGTTGAAGACGCGCGGGCCGTCGGCTTCCAACATCCCGAAGACGCAATAGCCGCCGGTCTCCTTGCAGGCCTGCACCATGCGTTCGGTGGTCTCGCCCAGGATCGGTTCGGCGAAATCGCGCGCTTCCTCCAAGCTGCCGAAGCAGTAGCCCGGCACGGCGCACTCGGGAAACACGGTCAACTTCGCCCCGGCGATCGCGGTTTCGCGAAGTTTTTCAATCATCCGATCGACATTTCGCCGCGGCTGACCAATGGCGATATCGAGCTGAACTCCGGCGATTTTCATGGGAACGATGGGCAAAGAGGAAGAGAAGCCTGAATCGGACGCACGCAGGAATTGTCGCCCAAGGCACGTAATCCGGCAATCGGGAGCACCCGCACTAACCCGAAGCGCACGAGTTGTGGCACGGTCTCCCGACCGTGTCACTGGGCCGACCGAAGGTCTCCACTTCGGGCAAGCCGGAGCGCGGCACGGTCGGGAGACCGTACCACAATCTGGCGACGCTGAACTCAGCGCGAAGTTATGCGCCGATGGATCGCCTTCTCCCCCTCGCTGGCGCGTCGGGCTAGTGTAGACGGTGTGTGCCCAAGCCCGTGCCAAGTGCCGTTCTCGCCCCTACAATGAAGGGCTTACTTCGGCTCAGGAGATTGCCGCTTGGAATTCCAACTCGAAAGCCCGTTTCCGCCGGCGGGAGATCAGCCGCAGGCGATCGAAAAGCTCACCGC
The DNA here is from genome assembly GCA_034440135.1 of Planctomycetia bacterium. NCBI lineage: Bacteria > Pseudomonadati > Planctomycetota > Planctomycetia > Planctomycetia bacterium. The sequence goes on along the minus strand of JAWXBP010000040.1, from coordinate 9,395 downwards.
CGCGCTGCGCGCGGGGCAGAGGCAACAGGTGTTGATGGGCGTGACCGGTTCCGGGAAGACGTTCACGATGGCGAACGTCATCCAGAACCTCGGGCGACCGGCCCTCGTCTTGTCGCACAATAAGACGCTCGCCGCGCAGCTTTACAGCGAATTCAAGGAGTTCTTCCCGCACAACGCCGTGCATTATTTCGTCAGCTACTACGATTACTACCAGCCGGAAGCCTACATCCCGCAGCGAGATATCTACATCGAAAAAGACGCCTCGGTGAATACCGAGATCGATCGACTGCGACTGGCCGCCACCAGCGCGCTGGTCAGCCGGCGCGACGTGATCGTCGTGGCCAGCGTGTCCTGCATCTACGGCTTGGGATCGCCGGAAGACTACCGCGCGATGGTTGTGAGCCTGAAGCGCGGCGGCACGATCGACCGTGACCAACTGTTGCACAAACTGATCGACGTGCAATACGACCGGAACGACATCGAGTTCGCGCGCGGCAAATTCCGTGTTCGCGGCGACTGCGTCGAACTCTGGCCCGCCTACGAAGAATACGCGCTGCGGATTGAGTTCTGGGGAGACGAAATCGAACAACTGGCGATCATCAATCCCACGAGCGGCGAAGTGATCGAGCCGCAGGAAGAACTGTTCATCTACCCTGCCAAGCACTTCGTGATGCCGGAGGAACGGATCAACGGCGCGGTGCATGCCATCAAAGAAGAGTTGGAGGTACGCCTCGAACAATTGCGCAGCACCGGCAAGCTGCTCGAAGCGCAGCGGCTCAACGCCCGCACGCGGTTCGACATCGAGATGATGCAGGAAGTGGGTTATTGCCCCGGCATCGAGAACTACAGTCGCCCGTTGAGCGGCCGCCCGGCTGGTTCCAGTCCCGACACACTGTTCGACTATTTCCCCAAGGATTTCCTGCTGATCGTGGACGAATCGCACATTACGGTGCCGCAGGTGCGCGGGATGTTCGCCGGCGACCACAACCGCAAGACGACGCTTGTCGAACACGGTTTCCGCTTGCCGAGCGCGCTCGACAACCGGCCGCTCAAATTTGATGAATTCGAAGCCCGCACGCATCAGGTGACGTTTGTCTCCGCCACGCCGGGCCCGTATGAGCTGGACAAAGCCGGCGGCGAAGTCGTCGAGCAAGTCATTCGGCCGACGGGTCTGCTAGACCCCGTGATTGAAGTCCAGCCGGCGCGCGGCCAGGTGGCACATTTGCTGGAAGAGATCAAACTGCGAGCCAGCGTCAGCGAACGCGTGTTGGTGACAGCGCTCACGAAGCGCCTGGCCGAAGACCTGTCGTTCTACTTGTCCGAGCATGGCGTGCGCTGCAAATGGTTGCACAGCGAGCTGGACGCCTTCGAGCGCGTCGAGTTGCTTCGCGATCTGCGGCTGGGGCACTTCGACGCCCTGGTCGGCGTGAACCTGCTGCGCGAAGGGCTCGACCTGCCCGAGGTCTCGATGGTAGCCATTCTCGACGCCGACAAGGAAGGCTTCCTGCGCAGCGAAACGTCGTTGATCCAAACCATCGGCCGCGCCGCGCGCAATGTGAACGCCAAGGTGATTCTCTACGCCGACAAGGTCACCGAATCGATGCGCCGCGCGATTGACGAGACCGAACGCCGCCGCGCGCTGCAGGAAGCGTACAACCAGGAGCACGGCATTACGCCGGAAACGATCAAGAAGAGCGTCCGCACCGGCATCGAATCCGAAGCAGCCGCGCACGCCAAGGCCAACGCCGCCGTGGGCCGGACGAACGAAGCCGAGTATATCACCGAGGAATATATCAACGAGTTGGAAACGGAGATGCTCGCCGCGGCCGACGCGCTGGAGTTCGAGCGCGCCGCCGGCATCCGCGATCGCATCGAGACGTTGCGCGCTTCCGTCGGTAAACGGACCGACGAACTCGCGCCCAAAATCGGCAAAGGCCGCTTCGGCGGCAAAAAACGCCGCGGCCAAAACAACGGCCCGACCGGCCGAGTACCGCGGCCGAAGCGCGGGTAACTATGAATACGGAGCATTTAACCGCGAAACACGCGAAATAACGCGAAAAAAGGATGTGAAAAATGTGAACACAGCGAAGGCAACTTCTGTGGCACAACTTTTCGCGTCATTTCGCGTGTTTCGCGGTTAAATCTCCTTCGTGATTTGTCCGTCCAGAAGTCCCGCCACGTACCCCACCAGGTCTTCGCGATCGCGGCAGATCGCGGCGAGGCGTTCGTTCTGGTGCGCCAGATGCCCAAGTTCTAGCAGCGACGGGGCGAAGCCGGTCAGGCGGGCGCCGGGTGGCCAGTACTTTGCCGCCGCTTCAAGCGCTGCGTCGAAGCGTTCGAGCCGCGCCAGGAGTGCTACGTAAACCTCCGCAGCTTCGGTCCCTTCCATCGTGGGATCGGTCGAGTCCGCTTGCGCTTGGAAATACGTGAGCGCTTCGTCGACTTGCTCGCCGAGTTGGGCGCGAAAGAACAACCCGTGGCTCGGATAGACGTCCTCGAACGGCGGGTGGCCGGCGTATTTGTATTGATCGTGTAAGCGCTGGCCGTAGTCGGTGAGCTGGGCCGCGAGCCGGAGTTCCGCTGGATCGACGAGCGTGAGCGCAAACCGCACCACGGCCGCCAGGTGCGAAGCGTCGACGTGGTAGTTCATCTCGTCGAACAGCCAGGCGCGATCGCGGATCAGTGCGGCCAGTGATTCCTCCGCGGGTGTCTCGCCCTTGCGGCGCTGGATGTCTCCGCGGATGTTGCGCACCAACTCCTGGTAAAGGTGCTGCACCAACAGCCCGGCCACCGCGCGGCGATCGCGCAGCGGGCGTTGCGCCATCACGCCGTCGTACATCGTGATCGAATTGCACATGCCACGCTCGCGGAGCAGCAACTCGAACCCCCAACGCGGGGCGACGCCTTCGTGAATCGCCAGTTCCAGCAAGGCGTCTACGTTTTCCTCGTTCGGCGTCAACTGCGCGAGTTCTTTCGCGACTTCCGGGCGCTCGCCAACCGGGCGCAGGTACATCCAACCTTCCCGCACGCGCCCGGAGCGGAGCAATTGCGTGCCCACTTCACGGTAGATCTCGATGCAAGCGTTTTCCATCTGCGTGCGAACCGGGTCGCGAAGATCATCGAGCGGCTGCGTCATGATGATTGGCAGGCCGAGCTTCAGCCGGGCGCGCATTAAGAGCGCGTCACAGAGCTCGTGGTAACGCGCCGCCCCGCGCAGGTGCTCGGCGAGTTGCGTGAGCGCGGCCTCCGCTCCGTCCGCGGAAAGCACCGCGGCGACCTGGTCGTAGATTGCGTCCGGCATAAAAGGTGTCGCTTTAGCGTATAAGCCCAGGGAAGGCCATCCAGATCGAATTGTACAACAAAACCTAAGAGGGCCTTCCCTGGGCTTGGCGGCGACGACGGATAGTCGTTCGCAGACCTACGACTTGAGCGTTTCCTTCGCCACCTTGAGGACGTTGTCCACGGTGAAGCCGAAGTGCTTCGCCAGCACGCCGCCGGGGGCCGAGGCGCCGTAGCCGCTCATGCCGATGAAGCGGCCGCGCTCGCCGAGATACTTCTCCCAGCCTTGCACGATGCCCATCTCGATCGCCACGCGGGCGGTGACTTGCTTCGGCAGGACGCTCTCGCGATACGCCGCGTCTTGCAGTTCAAACAACTCGAACGACGGCAGGCTGACGACGCGGGCTTTGATCCCTTCGGCCTTGAGTTTTTCATAGGCGTCGACCGCAAGAGCTACTTCGCTACCGGTCGCCAACAGCAAAATCTCCGGCTTCCCGCCATCGGCGTCCGCGAGCACGTAACCTCCGCGCGCCACGCCAGCGGCTGGCCCGTACTTCGTGCGGTCGAATGTCGGCAGGTTCTGCCGCGTCAGCGCGAAGGCCGTCGGGCGATCCTTGAATTGCACCGCGGTGCGATACGCTTCGACCACTTCATTGGCATCGCCGGGCCGCATTGTGATCAGATGCGGAATGGCCCTCAACGCCGCCATGTGTTCGATCGGCTGATGCGTCGGGCCGTCTTCTCCGACGCCGAGCGAATCGTGCGTGAAGATGTATAGCACCGGCAACCCCATGATAGCGCTCAGCCGCACCGAGGGGCGGACGTAGTCACTGAACACAAAGAAGGTCGCGCCAAAGGGACGCAGTCCGGAGACCGCCATCCCGTTGAGTGCGGCGCCCATGCCGTGTTCGCGGATGCCGAAGTGCATGTTGCGCCCGCCCGGCGTTTCGGCCGACAACGATTCCTGACCATCCAGCAGTGTCATCGTCGACGGCGCCAGATCCGCCGAACCGCCGACCATCCAGGGAACATTCTTGGCCAAGGCGTTCAACACCTTGCCGCCGGAAACGCGCGTGGCGAGTCCCTTAGCGTCGGCCGGGAAAGGTTTCAGGTCTTTGTCCCAGCCCGCCGGCAGTTCCCGCTTTTGCATCGCGTCGATTTCGGCGGCGAGCTCGGCGTGCTCCGCGCGATACTTCTTGAACGTGGCTTGCCAATCCGCCTGCGCGGCGCGGCCGCGATCGCCAACCTGCGAACGGAAATAGCTCGTCGCCTCTTCGGGCACCAGGAACTTCTCGTCAGCGGGCCAGCCGTAGGCCTGCTTTGTGAGCTTGATCTCTTCATCGCCGAGCGGGGCGCCGTGTGCGCCGTGCGTGTCTTGCTTGTTCGGCGCGCCGTAGCCGATGTGGCTGCGGACAATAATCAACATCGGGCGATCGCTCTCGCGGAACGCGTCCAGCCCCGCGGCGAGCGTTTCCAAGTCATTCGCGTCGCTCACACGGCGAACTTCCCAACCGTAACCCTCGAAGCGCTTGCCCACATCCTCGCTGAACGCCAGGTGAGTTTCGCCTTCGATCGTGATCTTGTTGTCGTCGTAGATCCAGCACAGATTGCTGAGCTGCAAGTGTCCGGCAAGTGAAGCCGCTTCGCTGGCGACTCCTTCCATCAAATCGCCGTCGCTGCAAAGGACATAGACGTTGTAGTCGAACAGCTTGAAGCCCGGCTTGTTGTACCGCGCGGCCAGCCAGCGACTCGCGAGCGCCATGCCAACGCTGTTTCCGCAACCTTGGCCGAGCGGCCCAGTCGTGGTTTCGACGCCGCTCGTTTCGTACGACTCCGGATGTCCCGGGCAACGGCTGTGCAATTGCCGGAACTGCTTGATGTGCTCCAGCGGCACAGCCAACTCGCCCGTAGCGCGCCCATCCGGCCCCAACTGCTTGACGCCGGCCAGGTGCAGCACGGAATAAAGCAACATCGATGCATGGCCGCAGGACAGCACAAAGCGATCGCGGTTGGGCCAAGTGGGATCGTCCGGATTGTAGCGCAACGCCTCGGTCCAAACCGCGAAGGCCACCGGCGCAAGGGCCATCGGCGTGCCCGGGTGGCCGCTATTGGCGGCCTGGACGGCGTCCATCGAGAGGGTGCGAATGGTGTTGATTACCAGGGTCTCGACGTCCGCGGTCGTGGCCATGCGTGCTACCGTGTGTGGCTTTCAATGTGGAATTCGTGAGCAGCCAGAGGGGCGGCTCCATGTTCAAAAGACGCTATGGGTAACAAGTTTAGGGGGGCTGAATGGGGGCGTCAACGACCCTGTCGGCATGGCGGTTGCAGTTGGCCCTGCCCTCCCTGGCGTCGCCTCGCGCCGTGGCCGGAGGATTGTACAATTGTGTCGCCACCGCACTTACCTTTCGAGAACGCGAAGCTTCCATGTCCCTCGACCTCACTCCCTACGGCATTTACGTCACCCAGGTCCTCCGCAACGCCTCGCCGGCGGCCCTCTACGAGGAAGGCGTGCGCCACGACGACGATCAGATGACGGCGCTCGGCGCCTTGGCGACGCACTCCGGCAGCAAGACCGGCCGAAGTCCGAAGGACAAGCGGATCGTCGAGGAAGAGGCCAGCGTGCAGGACATCTGGTGGGGGGACGTGAACATCAAGCTCAACGAGCACTCGTTCCTCACCAATCGCCAACGGGCCATCGACTACATGAACACCCGGCAACGGCTGTACGTGGTCGATGGTTACGCCGGCTGGGATCCGAAATACCGGCTGAAAATTCGCGTGATCTGCGCGCGGCCGTATCACGCGCTGTTCATGCACAACATGCTGATCCGGCCGAAGCGCAAGGAGCTCGCCGAGTTCAATGAGCCGGATTACGTGATCTACAACGCCGGCGAGTTCCCGGCGAACGTGTTCACCAAGGACATGACCTCGAAGACCAGCGTGGAACTGAGCTTCGAGCTGCGCGAGATCGTGATCCTTGGCACCGAATACGCCGGCGAAATGAAGAAGGGCGTGTTCACGGTGATGAACTACCTGATGCCCAAGCGCGGCGTGCTCTCGATGCATTGCTCCGCCAACGAAGGCCCGGACGGCGACGTCTCGCTCTTCTTCGGCCTCTCCGGCACGGGTAAGACGACGCTCTCGGCCGACACGCGCCGCCGGCTGATCGGCGACGACGAACATTGCTGGACCGACGAAGGCGTGTTCAACATCGAAGGGGGTTGCTATGCCAAATGCATTCACCTCTCGTCCGATAAGGAACCGCAGATCTTCCAGGCAATCCGTTTCGGCACGGTGCTGGAAAACACGGTCGTCGATCCCAACACGCGCGAAGTTGATTTCTCCAGCGCCTCGATCACCGAGAACACCCGCGCGTCGTATCCGATCGAGTACATCAGCAACGCCAAGATTCCCTGCGTCGGCGGGCATCCCAAGAACATCATCCTGCTCACCTGCGACGCCTTCGGCGTGCTGCCGCCGGTGAGTAAGCTCACGCCCGAGCAGGCGATGTACCACTACCTAAGCGGGTACACAGCGAAGGTCGCCGGCACCGAGGTCGGCGTGAAGGAACCCGAAGCGACGTTCTCCGCTTGCTTTGGCGCGGCCTTTCTGGTTTGGCATCCGACAAAGTACGCCGAGTTGCTGGCCGAGCAGATGCGTAAAAACGACACCCACGCCTGGCTCGTCAACACCGGCTGGAGCGGCGGCGCCTATGGCGTCGGCTCGCGCATCAAACTGGCGTACACGCGGGCTATCATCGACGCGATCCATTCCGGCGAGTTGGCCCAGTCGCCAACGGTCGAAGACCCCTATTTCGGACTTTCAGTCCCGCTTTCCTGTCCCGGCGTGCCGGCCTCGGTACTGCAACCGGCGAGCGTTTGGAGCGACCGCGACGGCTACGACGCCACGGGCCGCAAGCTGGCCCGGCTGTTCGTCGAGAATTTTTCCAAGTACGCTGGACAGACAGCCGTTGGAATTCAAACCGGCGGCCCAAGAGTCGAAACAGTGACCGCGTAGCCGGTCGCTCATCGTCGCCTTTCGCTCCGCGAACGTGCGCCCTTTCGCGGAGCGAAAGGCGACAATCACCCACAAATATGTTTCATCGGAGCCCACCGTCATGGCCAAAGCCGCCGCCCGCCACATCCTGGTCGACAACGAAGCCCTCTGCAGCGACCTGAAAACACAGATCGAAGCCGGCACCGATTTCGCCGACCTGGCGAAGAAGCACTCTAAGTGCCCGTCGGGCAAGGAAGGTGGTTCGCTCGGCGAATTCCGCCCCGGCCAAATGGTCCGCGAATTCGACGAAGTCTGCTTCAAAAAAGAAGTCGGCGTCGTCCACGGCCCGGTGAAGACGCAATTCGGCTACCACCTGGTGGAAGTAACCAGCCGAACGGACTGATCTTCGTCGCTGGTTCGACGTTGTCTACCGCTAAGCCCAGGGAAGGCCCCCGGAGTCTTTTCCATTGGTGAAGACTTCGAAGGCCTTCCCTGGGCTTTATTGCGCGCCGAGAGTGACATCCGCCCGTTTTGCTTGACACGCCCCGGAAGCAGGCCGATAGTGAAGCGGTGAATCGCTTTTTTACTTTGGAATTCGTGCCATGCGCCGCTTGCTCCCCCTTATTTCGTTGGCGATAGCGCTGACGATCTCCACGGAATCCCGTGCCGACTCCAAATCCGCCGAAGCCGCGCTCAAGGAACAGGGATTGAAGCGTAATGGCGTGAACTTCTGCGTCCCTGAAGAGCAGCAACTCGCCAAAATCCTCAAAGACGCCCGGGCGATGCAGAAAGACTTGCTCGTCGTCGAGCGCGAACTGTTGCAAGTCGAAGAACACGCGGCCAACGCCAAGCAGTACGTGCAAGAGTGCTTTCAACGCCGCGCCGCGCTGACGCGGCAGTTAACGAATGCTCGGAACGTGAAAGAGCACAATCAGATGGTCGCGGCCATCAACGAGTTGGAAGCCGAGATTGTGCGGCTCGAAAATGGCGAGGAGATGAAAAAGGCCGTCGATAGCGCCCGCGCCGCCGCGGCGGGAGGGCGCGAAAAGTACGTGCAGGCCTTGCTCGACGCCCGGTCGCTCGTCGGCAAGACGGAAGCGCAGTACAAATTGCTCGCCGACGACAGCGACGTCACGGCGCTGATCGCGGAATTCAACGAAGGCCAGCCCAAGGAATACGGGCTCGGCCCCTCGCGGGGATTCGCGGCCAGTGTCAAAGCGCTGGCGAAGCTGGAAGAGAAAGTCCTCAGCGAGGAAATCCCGCTGCGTCGCGAAGGTGGGCTGTTCTTCGTAGCCGTGGTCTTCAACGGCGAAGCCAGCAACACGCACGAGATGGCCATCGACACCGGCGCGAGCATCGTCTCGTTGCCTTACGCGTTAGCCAAGGCGGTCGGCCTGGAACCGGACGAGAATAGCGAACTAATGCAAATGTCAATGGCCGACGGCAGCATCGTGCCGGGCCGCAAAGTCTTCGCCAAGGAAATCCGCGTCGGGAAATTCAAAGTCGAAAACGTCGAATGCGTCGTCATGCCGGCGGAACTTCCGAACGCCGCGCCGCTACTAGGCCAGACGTTCCTCGACAAATTCGGCTACAAGATCGACTCCGACCAGCAGAAGCTGGTCATGAGCAAAGTGGAAGCGGAGAAGGCGGCGCCAAAACGCGGTGCACGCAAGGAGCGCGCGACCAAGTCGACTAATTGATAGGCCGGTCGAATCGGTCGAGAGAAGTTCAGTACTCTACAAGGCACGTTCGACGATTACAGACTCGGAAAGTGAAGAGCCAAGTTTGGCCAGACGGGAACGAACCTCCTCCACCGAAATCGTGGCATCCCCTTCTTTCGAGGCCCAGTCGATTGCCTCGACGTCGAGCCATTGACCCTCGCCACTACTTTCGACAGTGACGCTCACCCGCTCATGGTCGGTGAGATTCAGTGGCTCCAGCGGCCTCAAGAGCCCGTTTTCGTAGATGGCGTCGAACGTCTGTTTCATGGGCTTATTAAATGCGTCAAAGCGCTTCCACAGCTAGAGCGCATCAAGGCTAAGTATAGCGATATCCGCAGTGGCGGAGGTAGTTACGGCATTCGGTGGCGGTGAATTGATGGAGGAGTTCGCCGCAGGCTT
>JAWXBP010000039.1 GCA_034440135.1 Planctomycetia bacterium | reverse complement strand
TCGAGCGACAATCGCTTACAGACTTCGATGGCGAGCGGCGTAACGATTTTTTCGTAGCCGCTGCTGGCTGCTCCCACGCTTCCGACCGCCACGGCCACCGCGCCTACGCCCACTGCGGTCGCCGCCGCTGTGCCGCCCGCCGACGTTGGCTCTTCAATGCGCACCGCGAACTTGGTCGTGCCGGCCTCGATCACATCGCCGGCGCGGACGACGGCCTCGGAGACCTTCGCACCGTTGACGGTCAGGCCCGTCGTGGCGCTCAAGTCGCGAATCGTGCAGGCGCCCGCGTGACACGCTAAAGCGAAATGCACTTCGGCCATTTGCGCGTCGGGCGGTACGGAGAAGTCGGCCCATTCGGTGCGGCCGACCTTGAGCGTTTGTCCCGCGCGCAAGTGCGCCTTGCGACCTGTGAGCGGCCCGGAAGTGATTTGCAGGGTAACGAACATATTTAGTTGATGAGTACGATAGCGCCTTTGATGGAGACCTCTGCGGCGCCCGAAAGTTTGGCCATCGTTCCCGAAAGTTCTAAATTGCCTTGGGCAGTGATGGAGATTTTCATCGCGCTGATCGTGATGCCTTGCTGATCGATCACGATGGAATTGCCTCCCACTTTCAGTTCGATCTTTTGCCCCGCTTCGGTCGTTGCAGCGCCGGTGTTGACCTTCAAATCGTGGTTGCCGGTTTTGATCGTGTGCGTTTCGTTGCCGGTGTCGACGTTGACCGCGAGATTCCCGGTCTTGACCGTTTGCGTGTCGTTGCCAGTGTCCACGTCAACGGTGCGATGTCCCTTAGCGACTTTATGGGCGTCGTTGCCGGTATCGACATTGACCGTGCGATTGCCCTGCTTCACGGTTAGCAGTTGATTGCCTTCGGTGACGGTGATCGTGCGGTCGTTGTGGATGTCGATCGTTTGATCGCCCTTGTCCTTCTTCTCGAAACCGACCTTGAGCGTGTCGTTGTTTTCGACCACGCGGTTAAAATCCTTTTCGGCGTGGATGTAAACCTCTTCCGATCCTTTCTTGTCCTCGAAGCGGATTTCGTTGAAGTTCTCCTCCGCGCCCTTGAGCGTGCTGCGGCTCTTAATCGTGCTTCGCGTCATGTTGTCCGGCAGCACGTACGGCGGCATGTTCTCGGCGTTGTACACGCTCCCCACGATGATCGGCTGGTCGGGGTCCCCTTCCAGGAAGTCCACCAGCACTTCGTGCCCGACGCGCGGCAAAAAGAATCCACCCCACTGCTTGCCGCCCCAGGGTTGCGCGACGCGGATCCAGCACGAACTATTGGCGTCCTTCTTCCCTTCGCGATCCCAGAAAAACTGCACCTTCACGCGGCCGTATTTGTCCGTGAAGATCTCCTGTCCGGCGCCGCCCACCACCACGGCAGTCTGCGTGCCGAACACCTTCGGCTTCGCCGTCGCGCGCAGCGGCCGATACGGCAGCGCCGCGGGAATGCAGGCGAATTCGTTCCGGTACATGAGGTTCACCGTTTCGCCCGTCGTGTACGTCCCTTCCAGACTGGCGGAATGTTGGACCTCGATGAGGATGTAGCTCCCGTTGCCGTTGTAGTGTTCGGCCAGGTCGAACTTGGCGCCCGCGCTGAACGGCCGGACATTCCCCGCGCCTTGAATGCGGAGGGCCGAGGTGGTTTCCTCCTGCATCCGGATCTCGACGGTGCGCGTGCCGTCCGGACTGATTTTGCTGAGCTTCGCGGCCTGCTCCGCGCCGCCAGGCGCAATACCGTCGAAGCGTCCCGCGTAGCCGCCCGGGAAATCGTACAACTCGAACTGATCGTTGCCGCCGACCTTGAGCTTATGCGTCACCGTGCCGACGGCGACGCTTTCGAGCACCGGCTTGGTCGCTTCCTGATTCTTGTCCGGCATTTCGAACGTATGGTCCCAAAGCGTCGTCTTGCCGGCCCGGAGTTCCTGAGTCTTCGACCACTCGACGATGCGGTCTTCGTGCGACCGGCGATCGCGCAGCCCGACGAAATCCGTGTACTCCACACTTTCGGGCGCAAGCGTGGGGTGCGACTGGCTGCTGTTCGTCACTACCATCTTGTGCGAGCCGTCGGCGTGCTTGAAGAAGTAGAAGATGCCCTCCTCTTCCATCAGCCGGCTGGCGAAATCGAAATCGCTCTCCCGGTATTGCACGCAATAGTCGCGCGGCTCGAACGTGCCCTGCGTCTCCCAAGAGACTTCAAAACCCGTCATCACCTTTTTCAGGATGTCCACGACCGTGAGCTGCTGAAAAATCCGTGAACGAACCTGGTGACGCAGCAACTCCCATTTGGGAACCACCAAGGCCCAATGCCGCTGGAAGACGTCCCCTTTCTCCGACGACTTCACTTGGCCGGCCTCGGCAAGCTGAATCACAACGCCGTTGAAGTATCGCTTCACGTCTGCGTCGCAATCGAGCCGGGCGGTGACCGCTTGCCCCAACAGTTTGTCGAAATCCACCACCGTGTCCGGCTGAGCCAGCATTGTTAATTCGAAGCGAAACGGGCGCGAAATCGCCTCGCTGGCCTGAAAGGACTCCAGCAGCAGCTTGTCGGGACCCAACGGGGTCGTAATCGCAATGGCGCGGTTGGCCTGCGTGAACATGCGGAACTCCGAGGTGTCGTCGCCCGGGTCAATTCGGTCCTGCCCAGTCGCGTTCAAGTTTACGCGACTGCAATATGCCCCGCGGCAACGAAGTTGCAAAGCCCCAGAGAAAAATGACCGCAGAAAGAGGTCGCCGAGCGGCGCCGCGCAGAAGCGTAATTGCGAAAAAAGCCCAGGGAAGGCCACCCACGACGACTTGTCTCCAAGTCATCGGAGGCCTTCCCTGGGTCCGGAAGGTACGATTTTGCCGACTAACTAGCGTTCCTCGCGAGCGGGACCGCGTCCTCCTTCGCCGGCAACTCCATCCGCGCTCCCGTCACCGCCATCCGCGGCAGGCGCCGCGCCGCCACCGCGACCGTATCCGCCGCCGCCGGTGCCACGGCCGCCATATCCACCTGGCGGACGTTCGCCGCCACCGCCGTAAGGACTTCCGCCGCTGGGCGGCCCGCCATACGGACTGCTACCTCTAAGCATGCCACGGCCGCCGGGATACGGACTTCCGCCGCCAAACGGATTGCCGGCCCCCGGTCCAGCATCGCCCCAACCGAGGCCCTCAGCATCGCTCAGCAGGTCATTGATCCGGCGCTCGATGATCTTGTCCTTGGCGCTGGCTCGCTTGCCGAGCGCCTCGCGCAGTTTCTTGACGCGATCCTCGATCTGCTGAATCTCACGCTCACGACGTTGTTGACGCAGAGCGAACTGCTTGTCCAACATCTCGGCGATCTTTTGCCGCACGTCGCCGCGCATCGCATCGTCCAGGTCCGCTGTCGCATAGGCGTTGACGGACTGCTGGATCTGCCCTTCCAACTCCGCGTCCGTCTGCTGCAATTGCATCAGCTCAGAATCCGCATCCCCGCTGCCAAAGCCGTAGACGAAAGCAGGTTGACCGACAAAGGAAGTTCCGCCCGGAGCGCCGCCTGGAGGGCCGAATGAGATCGTGCCACCTCCACCGCTTAGCTCGCCCGGAGGGGCGACTAATGTGATCGTGCCGCCGGCGCTCGGCGGATTACCAAACGAAATGCCGGCCCCAACCCCAGCCGCGGGCGGCGCTCCCGGCGCCCCTACGGGGGCTGCGGGGTCGGCTGACGGCGCCGGCGGTGCCTCGGCCGAGCCGAACGATTGAGCCCCGGCGAATTGCCAACCCACGGCAGCGGCGGAAATGCCGGCCAATACGAGACCACTGAACATCCACCTCTTGTTCATGATTCGTTCTCCTTGCTCCAGAAAAAAAGTAATCGCAGCTTCGTTTGCTAAGGGCGTGATTCGTCCGATTCCATCAACTCCTGCTCCAGTGCCGGCAACTGCCATTGCAGTATCTCCATCTCGATCTGCCAGGCATCCGGCGACGCCGCGCTCGGCGCGACGAGCGACTTTTCCATCGCGGCGACTTCATCGCGAAGCTCCGCCGTCTCGCGGGCGATCGCTTCCCATGCCAAAGCATCCACAGCGGAAGCCGGCGCAGGTTTCGCCGCGGGTTCGTTGTCTGTTTGATTTGCCGTCGTGGCGCCCTTGAAGATGTTGCGTAGCGAAACCACGCCAGTCACTTGCGCCGCGACGAGCGACAACATCAGCACCGTCGCCGTCGACAGCACGCCACGCCGCCACGGCGCGACGCGGAACCAATCGTGTACGCTGTTGACGACCCCCTGCCACCAGGGATCCCGCCAACTCATCCCAGGCGTTTGCACGAGCGCCAGCCGCTTGCCCAGCACTTCGGCGACGTCTTCCGCCGATTGAAATCGCCGTGCGGGATCCTTGGCATGCAAGCGCCGCACAATGCGGTCGAGCCATTCCGGAACTTGCGGATTCAAATCCCGCAAAGGGCGCGGCGTTTCTTTGCAGATGCGGTGCAGCACGCCCATCGTGGTTTCCGCGCGAAACGGCGAATGCCCGGCGCACATCGTGTACAACACGCTGCCCAAACTAAACAGGTCGGTGCGGTGATCGATCGCCTCGCCCCGCGCTTGCTCGGGGGCCATATATTGCGGCGTGCCGGCGATCACCCCGCTACATGTCAGGCTGGCATCGTCGACGGTGCGGGCCAAACCGAAATCGGTCAGCATCACGCGCTCGACGTTACTTTCCAGCAAGATGTTTGCCGGCTTCACGTCGCGATGCACCAACCCCTGCGCGTGCGCCGCGGCGAGCCCCAGCGCCGTTTGCATGCCGATGCGCAACACCGCCGGCAGTTCCAACGTGCCCCGCTGGGCAAGCCGCTCTTGCAGCGAACGCCCCGGCACGTAGCGCATCACCAGATACGGCAGCCCCTGATGTTCGTCCACTGCATGAATCGGCACGATGTGTTCATGCACCACGGCCGCCGCGGCTTGTGCCTCGCGGGCGAACCGCTTCCGCGCCGCGCCGCTGGTTGCCAGATGCGGAGCGAGCACTTTGATCGCCACGTAGCGATTGAGTGAGCGCTCGAAAGCCTTCATCACAATGCCGGTCCCGCCGCGACCGATCAGGCCGACGACTTCATACACGCCGATCCGCCCCAGCATCGCCGGGTCGTCACTTGGCGCGAGGAAATCGAGCCCGGTCGTGTGCGGGTCGAAGTCTCCATCGTCACCATGTCCTCCTTCCGGCGCGGGGCTGAGAAACTCCTTCGCCTCGTCCCACCAGGCCGGCGCGCCGGCCGAGGTCTCCAGTTCGCCTTGACACCGCGGGCAGGTATCGAGATGCCGGATCACGGTCGCTTCATCGTCGCCAGGCAATTCGCCGGCGAGAAAACGGTCGATCGTGCCGCGTGCGAGATGTGCTTGATCGATGGCCATATTCGCCCCGCTAATTTCCTTCGAGTTGCTCGACCTTTTCCCGCAGCCGCGCCAACACGCGACTGCGGGCGGCGTAAACGACTCCCACGCTCACGTTCAACTTCGCGGCGACCGCGGCGATCTCCATTCCTTCGACGGCGGTCATCCAGAATGCCTGCCACGTCGACGTGCGCACTTCATCGCGGACCGCTTCGGCCGCCTGAGCGAAGGCCTGACGTCGGTACTCGATCGAAAACTGCGTCGCTTCCGCGCGGTCGTCCGGCGTCGCCTGCAATATGTCGAACACCGCGGTATCACCGGCCCCGCGATGTCGCCCGCCACGCGTGAGCGCGTTCACGGTCAGGTTCCGGGCAATGGTGTAGAGCCACGCCCGAAAGCCCCCCGGCGTTTCGCCCGGCGTCCAACGATGAATCGCCCCGGACACCGCCCCCAGCACGTCCTGCGTCAAATCCCGCGCATCGGCGTCCTGCAAACCCCGCTGCCGCGCGAGCCGATACATGGCCGGCTCATAAACCCGCACAAACTCATCCCAAGCCAGCCGATCCCCCCGATCCTGCAACCGGGCCAGCAGGCTAAGTCGAGTATCCGGCAAGTCATGCATCGCACGTCTCAAAGGGCGGACTGGGCGTTCCCTTCAAGATACACACGTCGGGCCGGGGTTTCTGACACGGGGGGGGCTGAAATAGCGTACGCTAGGACCCACAAATTCGCGGAACCTGGCCGGTCCGCGGCGGTCATTTCCGTGCGTCAGTCGTCCCATATGGTTACAATGCGGCGACTGTTCAACGTGGTTCCGGCCGGAACGCGAATCGTAGCCGCCTCGAGGTGTGAAGTATGTCGAAGCTCATTTACGACCGCCTGTGCCGACTCATTGCCCTCGCGTTGCTATTTCCGACGACCGCCGCTGCGGCAACGATCGACATTGATACGGTGCTTGGTCCGGGACACCTGTTCCCGGGCGAATCAATTGTTGTCGTCGATGGCGCTTCGCCTCCAACGAAATTGACAGTATTGGATGGTGCAGTCATTGGCTGGTCGCCCGGCGGTGGCGAAGTGGAAACTGGCATCGACGCGTTTGGAAACAGCGTTGTTGAAGTGCTGGGCGGACGCATCGGCGGATACAGACGGTCGGCTCTTCTGCATGACCAGTCCTTGTTCTATATGACTGACGGAGTTGCGGAATTGATCGAGTCGCGCGATATGAGCCGCGTTGTGGTTACCGGTGGTGAATGGGGAGCCGTGCATACGTACGGCGTCAGTCGGGCCTGGATTGACGGGGGCGAGTCAGGCTATAGCCGGGCATTCCATGGCTCCCGGATCGTATTGAATGGTGGCCGAGCAGAGGACATTGAACTTGTCGACGACGCCACGTTTGTCATGCACGACGGCATCCTCGACTTCGGGCTGATTATCAACGGCCGCGGCCGCGCGCTGCTGAACGGCGGATACACCTACATCGCAATTGCGCAAGGCCAATCGGAATTAACCGTTCGCGGCGGTGTTTTGATCGACACGATCGTCGCGGCCGAGAGTGGTATCATCCGCATCTACGGTACGGGACTTCACTACGCTGAAGACGACCTGAATCCGAATGTAAAGTACATTCGCGGTACGTTGGCCGACGGAACGGAACTGGAAGTGTTCTATAGAATCCGCGACCAAGGCCAAATCATCTTCCACGAAGTCCCGGAACCAGCCACCTGGGCGCTCTTGGCCATCGGAGTGGCAGTGCTGCTACTTCGTCGCCGTCATCCGACAACTACTACGGTTACGTATGCACGGCCGTCACGCCATCGACGGTATGGATGGAATTCGCTGCCATCAGTTGACGCGCGCTCAACGGCCTAAGTCCGGAGTTTTGGGATGTTCACGCCCACAATCAAGCTCATCCGATTGCTCGCCGCCGTCCTGGCCGCTTCCATTTCCGCACAGTCCATTGCCGCGACGATTGACGTCGATACCGTGTTGGATGCGAGCAATCCGTTTTTTAACGAGTCGTTGACGCTGGTCGACGGGACATCGCCGCCCACACGGCTGACAGTCTTGGATGGAGCTCTTGTGACGAGCGAGACGTTGGCGATTGACGCATACGGATCGAGCATTATCGACATGCGCGGAGGGTCGCTCAGCAGCGAGGATGAAGATATTGGCCTACGCTTGAATGATGACGCAACGCTCGTACTCAGCGGCGGGCGCATCAACACCGTTAGTTTCTCGGGCGAGGCGAGAGATCGTTCCAGAATCGAACTCCGCGGCGGAGAAATGCTCGAAGGCTTCAGGCTGCTGGATTCCAGCCGGATGGACATCGTTTCAGGACGTTTTGACGTCCTACTCGTTGCTGGATATGGGAATTCTCGAACCGTCATGACCGGCGGTAGCCCCAGCCATGTCCGATTGTTTGACGACGCCAGCTTCGTCATGCACGCCGGCATTTTACCAGGTGGACTCGTCACAGAAGGCAGCAGTCGTGCGTTGCTGAACGGCGGCTCCACGTATATTGTCCAAGTATTTGGCCAATCGGAATTGACCGTACGCGGCGGGGTTTTGATCGACACGATTGTCGCGGCCGACAGTGGTATCATCCGCATCTACGGTACGGGGCTTCATTACGCCGAAGATGACGACAATCCGAACGTAAAGTACATTCGCGGCACGCTGGCCGACGGAACGGAACTGGAAGTGTTCTATAGAATCCGCGACCAAGGCCAAATCATCTTCCACGAAGTCCCGGAACCAACCGCTTGGTCGCTACTCACAATCGGTGCGGCAGTGTTGACGTTCGTCAGCCGGCGTTCGCGGTCGAGGTGTGGAAATCCGGCTTGCGCCTGCTAGCAAATAGCTAGCGCGTAGATCGTATATGGTGGGTCGACCGTCGGTACGTTTCATTCTCCGCCGACCCGAAGAATCACACCAGGGATCACCTCGTGCAAAAACTCCTCCTCGTCGCCTTTTCGGCAGCCTTCCTTTCAATCGCGTCGCCGGTACAGGCTGACGTGCAGATCACCAGCAGGTCCTCATTGCTGTGGACCACGATTGATTTTGGCTACGTGGGAAGTGTCACCACGACGACGGATTCCTTGGCCTACACGAACATCGATGACACGCAGATCACCACGGCCGGCAGCCTCACCGATGGCGGGCCGCTGGGCGACGTGAGTTGGGACGCCACGTACCAATACAGCTTGGACCAGCATCTGGACCCCGTTTCCGCTCAAGGAATCAGCGGCGCCGGCGGCGTGGGGTTATTCACGTCCGTAGGCGGCGACGGCGTGAGCTATCTGTCGTCGTCGAATCGTTTGGAATTGGACTTCGAGAACTCCGCCCTCGCCGACTTCTTCTTGCGTTTTGTCGCCACGCCCGATAGCCGCGTCGACCTCGGACGCCTGGTCAGTCCCGGAAATTGGGAAAACGTCTACACGAATGGCGGATTCGGCGAAACCACGACGACGCTGCCGCTCGAAGCCGGCACGTATCGTTTGATGGCCCAGACCGACACGAACACGCAGAACGGCTTCGCTAATGGCGGCTCGTGGTCGTTCGAGTTCAGTGCCGTGCCTGAACCGTCGTCGCTGATGCTCATGGCCATCGGCGCGGCAGGCTTATTCATGCGCCGACGCTTCTACACTAGCCCGTAGCGCCAGCGAGGGAAAGCGGACGTTGGTGGCAATCTAATCGAATACGCCACACAGAACGTATACGTACGATCGAAGGCGAGGTTGGCGTGCCGGAGAGTTGGCTGGGCGTTCACATCAAGTGATCGCGTTCCGACAGAACTGACGTCTCGACCGCTGGTCGACGGGCTGCGCGGCAGCGTCTTAACATCGCTCCCTAGTTCATCGTCTCAAGATGCTTCTCCAGCAACTTCAGCACCTCGTCGGCGGTGCGGTGCAACGTGCTAAACACGGTGCGGAGGCCGCCCATTCCCTTGTAGACCATTTTGCAAGCGTCTTCCTGTTGCTTGAATTCCGCTTCCAGCGTCTCCTTCTTCTTGTCCAGCGCCTGCTGCATCTGCTTAATCGCCTTCATCTCCTCGGCGAGTTCCTTGTCGATCAGCGCGACGTATTCCTTTTCGGGTTCTTTCACGGATCCCCAGGCCTTTTTAATGGCGTCGACCTCCTTCTTCTTGGCCGCCACCAACGCCTCCACATCCTTTTTCTCCAGGCCTTTCAGTTTCGGCTTTGAGGCGTTTCCACATGTCGATGTTCAGTTGCTTTTCTTTCAGCACTTTTTCCATCGCATCGACGCATTCCTTTTCCCACTTGCTTCCGGAGAACTCGGTGAATCCCATCAGTCGCCTCGCAACTTGAAAGTGCTAAACAGGGCCGGCCGCTTTGGACCACAACTCAGGCGTCGAATCTATCGGAGGGCGAAAACCAGGTCAAGGATTTCGCATCCAACGCGCGGCAGTTCTTGTCATTCGCCAGACCTGTCGTTGCACGAGCCGCAGTTGCCGGCATCCAACTACGGCACCCGAATCACAAACCCCGCCCCCGTGAAGAAGTCTTCGGCTTCCTCGTTCAGGCCGACGCCGGCGCGGATGTCGACCTGGAAATTGTTCGTGAACTGGTAGCTGAAACCGCCGTCGGCGTAGTGCTCGGCCTTGAGCGTCTCCGCGCCGGAGGGAATCAACGCGAACCATTCCGTGTACGCGCCGAGTTTTTCCGTGAGTGTATAGCCGACGGTCCACGATTGCGCATACTGGAGGTATTCGTCTCCGCTGCCGTCGTCGATGCGGCGATTGATCTGGCTGCTGCCCGCCGTGGAGAGGAAGTCGTTCACGTCCCAGCCGTACAGCCAGCTCAAGCCCGGCAGCGTCTCGTCGTTCGTGAACGCGCTCCCGCCTGTGGGCACGGTCAACTGCGGCATCAGTGCCATCTCCGGCAAGATGCCCTCCTGCGGCGTGAGGCCGAGCTTGATGCCGAGATACAGATCGGTGGCGCCGTTGATGCTGCTCGTCGGCGTTCCGGGCGTCAGCGTATCCTCCACGCCGTAGTTCCAGGCCAGCCGCAATTCGAGCCAATCCGCCAACACGCCGTAGCGAAATAGCGTTTCGGGAAACGAATGCGTGCGGACTTCGGTTCCGTCCGCCTCATCCTGGAAGTACGTATAACCGGACTCGAGCTGAAACACGCCCCGGCCGACGGTAGTGCTGGCCTCGGTGAAGTCGGGCCGATCGGAGACAAGTCCTTCGTCCGGACCCGGAGGTCCGCCGCCGAAGCTGGTGCCGTAGCTCCATTGAAACAGCGTCCCGCGCGGCTTGCAGGCGCATGGGCCATACGACGATGGTTCATCCCCGCATTCGTCGCCGTCGCAATCTTCGCATTGAGCTTGCGAAGTCTGCGCATTACACATCGCAACCGTACCCGCGAGCGCACTCAGCAACACGACGCGTTGGGAAATCCAATGCAAGCAGAATATGGCACGCATCGTGGGCATCCTTGCGCCGGGCCGCGGTTCGATCCTGAAGTAGTGATCGTCGCGCGGCTGAGGAATTCATGGTTTTGATTACTCAAAACCTTGCTATGAGGAGTATCGGCGCGAGGCGCAACACACTTCCCGGCAACCCGCAAAGGTCCGGTCAGGCAATTTGAGAAAAAGAGTCACACTAGCCCGTAGCGCCAGCGAGGGAGAGGAGACGTCGGGCCCCGCTTGAGATGAAACTCTAAGTTGGGTAGTCGAGGCGCAACCGAGAGCTTCATCCCAAACGGTACGCTGAGTCAACTCTCCCTCGCTGGCGCTACGGCCTAGTGTTCGCCCGACTTAGCCTTACGCCGCCGCTCAGAACGAGAACCGCGCTTCGATGCGAAGGAGGCTTTCGTACCAGCGATTAGTCGTGACGGCCGCGCCGCCGCCGATGCCCAGCTCGAAGAGTCCCAGGTCGCTGTCCGCGTCGCGGACGAAGCGGATGCCGGGATGGATGTTGAGGATGCCTTCCGGATCGACTTCGACCGGTACGCCGCCGGGATACGAGGTTTCCAAACCGTCCAGCACCGACCAGCCGATGAGCTCCAAGGTCGGCATCGCGGCGAACGAGTCGGTCTCGAACCAGACATGGCTCACGCCGGCGCCGAACTTCAACACTTCGCCCGCATGATCGAGATGCCCAGGCGTCGGCACCCAGAATTTGATTTCGCTGTGGAAATACGTGCGATCGCTCCACTTCATCCGAGCCAGGAAGCCGGGCTCGATCGAGATATGCCCGGTACCGAGACCGCGTGGGAAAAAGCCCGTGTTGAAATAGGTGCGGAAGTATTGCGTGATCTGCCAGCGTTTACCGTCGATCAAGACGAGCTTGGTGGTCAGATTCATATCGCCGAAACCGGCCGTATTCGGATTCAAATCCGGGTCGAGGATGCGAATCGGAATGTCCGTCGCGGCGGAGAACTTCGGTCCGCCGAATTCCATTTGGAAGCGGATGTCCTGGTAGTCGACCGAGCGCTCCGGAATGCTCGGTCCCAAGCCGGTCAACGAACTTGGCCGCGCCCAGAAATACTCGGCGCGGTCGGGGCGTTCCAGGTTGTAAGCGCAATCGACGCGTGTCCGCAGGTTATTGAACGGCTGCGAGACGTCAATCTCCATCGGAGCAAGCATCACGCGCTCTTGACCCAGGCCGGAGTCGCTGGGGTCGTCGGCCGATCCGAACCAACGCTCGATCGGGCTGCAATGCGGGCAGCCAAACTTGCGCCAGCCGCCGCACGGCGGATGATCGGCCCACGGGTCCGCTTCCGGACCGTAAATGCCGTCGTAGCCCAGCTCACCCGGAACGAGGGTTTCACCTTCGCCCAGCGGCAGCGGACCGTATTCGACGCTGCCGGGTGGCAACGGCTCGGGCAATGGCAGGGCCATCGGCGCCGCACCTTGAGCGCTGACTTGCGTTGCGCCGGGCGAATCCCAAAGCCGGCGAAACACTGGCCTTCCGTATTGCGGATCGTCCGACCAGGAGGCGGTCATTCCGGGCCCGTTCGCCGAGATCTCGCTCTTGGGCGCTGGGACTCCATAATGCACGTCAGGGCGGACATCGGTCAGTTCGCCGGCCGCGTCGGTTTCCGCCCGCGGGAGCCCCAACACGATCGGCCGCCGCTGGGGACGGCCCGGCTGGACCGGCGGAAGTCGAAGAACTTGCTTCGGATCGGTGGGCGGCTTGCCTGCCGGTGCGCTGACCGGGGCATTCGGCCGGGCGGGCGGCTGCGCGCTACCCACGCCGGCAGATCCCAGCAGGATCGCCAGTAGCGCGAAGCGGATTTGCAGGCCCAGTTCCGGCATCAGTTAATTCACGCGGCGAAAGTCGTCAGGTTGCCCAGTCCTCCCAGTTGCCGGCAGCGCGATGGGGCGCGCGCCGACTCCGCAGAGTGTCCGAACATGTATCGACCCTAACGATTGATTTAATCAGTCAAATTAGGGTGACTTTGCGGGCCGGCGATTGGCAGCGCGACGTCGGCAGCTAGATAACCCGCCGACGCACTGAAATGGCGGCGATGGCCACGGCCGCCAGAACCAGCGCTCCTGGCTCCGGGACGGGCTGATAGAGGAATCGCAAACCGTAGTCGCCCGCGTACCGATGTGCGCCAACGTTGGTCGGATCCACAGAGACGGAAATGGCGAGGATCACCTCGCCGCTAGCCGGAACGCTGCCGTCTAAGGATGAAAAGTAGTTGCCGTTCGCGGGATCAACATTGTCGTTTTGCGCCATCAGAAATTCCGCGCCATCGTACTGCGTCAGTAGCGTGTCGAGGGGCGAGCCAAACGGCCCGGCCAGGGTTTCGGCGCTCCAGGGCGTTCCCGGGGTAAGTCCGACGAAGCGATAGTAGTCGACATCGCCGAACGGTCCGGACTTCAATACGATCGCATATTCACCGGACACCTCATGCGGCG
This sequence comes from Planctomycetia bacterium, assembly GCA_034440135.1. Lineage (NCBI taxonomy): Bacteria > Pseudomonadati > Planctomycetota > Planctomycetia > Planctomycetia bacterium. The sequence goes on along the minus strand of JAWXBP010000039.1, from coordinate 12,368 downwards.
TCTCAAAGATGTCATCGATCCCGTCGAAGTCGTAGTCCGCAAAGCCAGTGACTTCCAGTCGCACCGAACCGTCTTCATTCGCGGTAGTGAAAAAGCCCGATGCGCGGGGGCCGCCCAACGGGCTGCCGTCGTCGGAGAATTCGATTTCGTTGCCCGACGTATCGAGCCCGCGCATCACCGTATCGGGCTCGCCTCCTCCGATTCGGTTGTCGATGTAAGCGGCGACGGGAAATCCGGGCGGCCAGAAATTGAACTCGTGATGATTCACTTGCCCCGGCAACAGGTCATGGAATTCGAATTTGATGCCTTTCAAAGGCTCGAAGGGCAGCAACTCCAGTCCCGCGTCGACGAGCGACGCTCCGTTGTCATTGCCCTGAATCACCTGGGCGTCCGCAAACAGGTTGTTCGGTTCGTGTTCCTGAGCACGGCCAAGACTTGGCGCGTGCCAGACCAACACGACGCTGGCAAACCATCGCGGCAGCAACCGACGTGAGAGCATCGTGGAATGAGCTTGTGCCATGCGGTGAATTCGCGGAATTGTCAAACTGCCGAAAGGCGGAGGACTTGCAACGTTGAATGTAGTCGAGACCGATCGGTCTCGCCACGAAAATGCCGCCCTAACTGGACGGACGGAGCCGACTAAGGACGTCTGCGTAGAAACGCGGCCAATCCGGCGAGATCGTCGGTGTTGATCAAATCGGCCCCCGCTGCATGCAATTCCGCCCACATCTCCGGCGTGTCGGCGGTGGCCCAAAACCGCACTTGTTGGCCGCGATCGTGGGCTTTTTGCACGATCGCGCGCAGCTTGTCGCGTTCCCCGTCCGGAATCGCGCCGGCGCCCCGCCAGGTGAAATGCGCGCCCCAGCGATCGCTTACCAATGGCATCAAACGAGCGCGAGGTTCCGTTTCCAGATCGGCAAGCCGCCCGTCGATGCCAGCCTGGCGCGGCAATTGTTTCGCCAGCGTCTCGATCGGCCGGTTCCCTGAAATCACGACCATGACCGGCCCTTCGCTGCGGCCTTCGCTGGTCCAGCGGGTGAACAACTTCGGATACTTATCGAGTCTCGCCGCCAAGGCTTGATACGTCGATTCAGCTTCGGATTTGAAATCGATCAGCAACAGGAACGGCGCAGGTTCGGCGTACACGGAGCCGTCATGGCGCGCAACCCGTTCCTGCAACGGATCAAGATACAGGCGCTCCAGCGTCCGCTCAGGCTTCACGTCGCCGGGGTTGTGCGCGACGAGCAACTCGCCTTCGACAAGATACACGTCCGCCTCGACGCTCGTGAAGCCTTCGTCCAGCGCATCGAGCAACGGGCGCTCGTGCTCATAGTCGTTGTGCGCGTGCGCCCGCGGCAACGGAGTGACGTCCGCCGCACGCGCCGTTGGATCGCTCCACGTGAGGCACAATAGGATGACGACGCGAAAACTGCAGCGCGCGAACATGCTTGACGTCTCGGCTAAATGAAGATTGTTCCGCAGGTCTAACGCAGCGCTTCCCGCTCTTCGCGCACAATCGCGACCGTCGCCGTTGCGCCGATGCGTTCTGCGCCGGCGTCGCGGATTCGCGCCGCGTCCGCGTAGTTGCGCACGCCGCCGGCGGCTTTGACTTTCACGTGCGGGGGCGAGTGCTCCCGCATCAATCGCACGTCGTCCACTGTTGCGCCCACGTAGTTGTAGTGGCCGTCGGGCTGTTTCACGAAGCCAAATCCGGTCGAGGTCTTCACGTACTCCGCGCCGACTCGCGCGCAGATTTCGCAGAGCTTGACCTTCATTGCCTCGTTCGGCAGGAAGTCATTCTCGAAGATCACCTTGGTGATCGCACCCAGCCGGTGCGCCACGGCGACGACGGCGCGAATATCTTCCTCCACATACGGCCAATCTCCGCCGAGCGCTTTGCCCACGTTGATCACCATATCCAGCTCGGTAGCGCCGTCCCGACAGGCCTGTTCCGCTTCGAAGACCTTGGTCGCCGTGGACGGGCTTCCGTGCGGAAATCCCACCACCGTACCGACAGCCACGGTCGAACCCCGCAAGCATTCCGCCGCCAGCGGCACCGCGTAGGGTTTGACGCAGACGCTGGCGACGCCGTGTTCCCGCGCGACGGCACAGCCGGCGCGAATTTCGGCGTCGGTCAACGTCGGGTGCAAGAGGGAATGATCTATGAGTTTGGCGATCGACATGAGCAAGGCATCCGGCGAGGACAGAATTGCGAACATTGGGCGCGCATCCTACCGCTCAGCCGTGGCGCCACCAAGCCGCTCCCATGACTTTGGAACGTCGTCATTCCGAGGGCGCTAACGGACCCCGAAGGAGCGGGGGCGTTCGCGAAAACATATCCGGGTTGCGCGATTATTCATTGTAAAGCCCCCAAACCCAACTACCATCGCATGATAGCGCAACCTAGGTAGAAATCCGCGCGGTGACTGCTCCAAACCTTTGCTGACAAAGGCTTAACGCAAAACACACCGCGGACCAGGCATTTCCCCGTTATCCTGTGAGGCTCACAGGCGGACTCGGAAGGCACTACGGACACCACCTGGGATCGGTTCAACAGAACAAGGGAAGTCGGTAGCGAATGCGAGCGAGGCCTGGACGTTGACCTGCCGGCGATGCATTTCGTCGAGAGAAGCATCTCAGCCTGCGAACGCCGGCACGTGAATCAGAGCGGACGTTTTCATCTCATCAGGAGCACCACACATGAGACAGACAGCTTGGTTGGCCATGCTCGCCGCGGCGGGACTGGCGGTCGTCGCCGGGGGCACGACCACCCTCCGGGCAGCGCTTCAGGACAACCTGGTCGTACATTTGGCGCTGGACGGCAATACGAACGATTCTTCGCCACGCAACAACGACGCCGTGGCCGGTCCGGGCGGCGCGTTCTACCTGCCTGGTCCGAACGCGGACGAAGTGACTCGCGATCCGTATATCGGTTCCGGCTCGCTCGACCTGACCTACGGCACGTCGAACGAATACGTCTCACTCGTGAACACGTTGTCCGATATTTCGTTCGGCACCAGCACCGATTTCTCGGTCACGCTCTGGGCCCAGCGGATCAACGACGACGTCCGCCCGGAAATTGACGACCCCTCGTTCATCAGCAACAAGAACTGGGCCGGCGGCGGCAATCCAGGCTGGTTGATCTTCGCGGACAACGATGGTTGGAACTGGAACTGGGCCACGGAAGTGGCTGGTTCCCGTCGCAACTTCACCGGGGGAGCACTGCCCGCGGGCGAGTGGCACCACATCGCCGTCACCCATGATCGCGACGGCCTGGCGACGTTTTACAACGATGGCATTCAGGTTGGCTCGGTCAGCCTGAGCGCTGGCAACGTCGACACGACTGCCTTGGGATTCAACACGAATATCGGGCAAGACGGCACCGGAGCGTACGGTCCGACGCTGAGCCACAACTTGGATGACATCGGCATTTGGCGCCGCGTGCTGACGCCAGCCGAAGTTTTCACCATCTTGAAAGAAGGTCGCGGCGGCCTGGATATTTCCGAGATCACCACGACTCTCGTCCCGGGCGACGTGAACGTAGACAATGTCACGAATGCTGCTGATTATGCCCTCTGGAATGCCAACGTCGGCTTCTCCACGGGCACCGGCGCCGGCACCCCGGCGAGCTTCGCCAAGGGCGATGCGGATTACAACGGCATCATCGATCTCGCCGACTTCAAGTTGATCGCCGATAACGCCACGCCAGGATTGGGCGTGCCCGAACCAGGATCGTTGGCCTTGGCTGCTTGCGGCTTAGGGGCCTTTGCCTTGTTGCGTCGTCGTGGCGCTCGTCGCTAACCGCGTCGCGAGTGTCTTTCATCGATCATCAACATCATTCCTTACGCACCACGTAACGACACGAACCATCGATCCAGGAGATCGCAACATGATCATTCGTCTTTCCAGAAAACGCAACGCTGCCGCTGCGGCGTTGGCGGCGTGGCTCAGCGCCTCGCCTGCCACCTCGTACGGCACCACGTTTTTCTACGAAGACTTCGACGGCGTCACGCTGAAGCCGGCAGTGAACGAAGCCATTCCGGTTGACTTGCTCGGCTGGACCGACGTCCCGCCGGCCGGTTGGACCGTCGACGACAGCGGAGTCCCGGGCGCCTTGAGCGGCGACGACCTGCGGGACGGCCGTACCGAGTGGGCCGGCTGGTCGTTCGCCAGCAAAGAGTTCTGGACCACGGCAGACGATCAGGGCCGCACCGACTTCGACCGAGCGAGCGGCAATGTCGCCGTGGCCGACCCCGACGAATGGGACGATCAGGCGCATGATCCCATCACGAGCACTGCCACCACCTACAACGCCCGCATGGCGACGCCGACGTTCAGCGTCGCCGGGTTCCGCCCTGGCAAGTTGTTCTTGACGTACGACTCGAGTTTCCGTCCCGAGGGGCCGGATGACAATGCCGACGCGTACAACGATCAGTCTCCCGTGGTCAGGGCGAGCTGGGGTGGCGCGGCGAATGTCGAGATTCTCCGTTGGACGTCCGACCCAGCGGCCGCGATGGGCGGCACGGTGATGCGGGAAGACAACAATACCAACGACTCAATCACCATTCCTTTGACCGTTCCGGCTGGCGCCACGACGCTGAAGCTGGACTTTGGTCTCGAACGGGCCGAGAACGATTGGTGGTGGGCGATCGACAATGTCGCGGTGGCGGATGCGCTGCCGAAGTTCAAGGTCGTCATCGACAGCGTGGACGGCGATGTCGCGTTGGTCAACGGCTCGAACAAGCCGCTCGATCTGAAGGGATACACGATCACTTCCGCCAGCGGCAGCTTGTTGCCGGCCAATTGGGATAGTCTGCAATCGTCCGGCGACGCCGGCGCCGGCTGGTTGACGAATGTGAACGCGTCGACAGGCAACCTGACCGAGACCAATCTGAACGGATCGTTCCTGCTGGAGCCGGGCGATTCGTTGTATCTTGGCAAGCTTTTCAAGTTGGGCGACTCCACGGACGGCTTCGCCTTGCAGATTCTGGAAGCCGGCAAGCCAGCGGCCGCCAGCTTCGTGGAAATCGATGATTTCACGCCGGATACCGACCCGGGCCAGTTGGGTGACACCGACAACGATGACGATGTGGACATTACCGACTTGAACAATGTCCGCAACAATTTCAGCGGAAACGGGTTGGGCGACACCGATGGCGACAACGATGTCGATATCACCGACTTGAACAACGTTCGCAACAACTTCGGCGCCGTGCCGGGGGCGAACGCGGTTCCGGAACCGTCGACCTTCGGGCTGTTGGGCCTGGGGGCCATCGTCGCAGGATGGTTCACGCGGCGTCGCCGGTAGGAATTCGAATTCTTGGCCTGGTTTTCCGAAACCAAGTCAGGACGAATTTCGTTAGATCGTTATACTGAAAGAGAACCGGCAGCCGCGCGTTGAGCGCGGCTGCCGGACTTATATCGCCCGGGAACGTCAAGCGTTTTTCCCAGCGAAAAGGCAGTTTGGCAAATCGGCCGTCAACCCCTGAGGCGCGTCCTGCTCCGTGTTCCAGGACGCGTGCCAGAGTTTGACGTGGTGTGTGGAGCAAGAGGTTTCGTCGCGCCCGCGACCACCACGCTTTCGCAAGCATGGTCGGCCAGTGTGTTTCTGTTTTTCCCGAGGGGCTGGTTGCGGATTGTCAACGTGTTCGGCGTGGGTCGAGCCGAGGAACAATTTGCTGATTCGAGAAGAAGGCAGGAGGAACTCATGGTTTCGCGACGTCGGTCGGGCTTTACGCTCGTCGAACTGTTGGTCGTCATCGCCATCATTGGCATTCTCATCGCGCTCTTGTTGCCGGCGCTCCAGGTAGCGCGGGAAGCCGCCCGCAAGGCGCAGTGCCAGAACAACTTGAAACAGATCGGCTTGGCGCTCCACAACTACGAGAACACCCACAAGAACTTCCCGATCGGCATCTACCAGTCGGTCGGCTGCGCCTGGTCGGGCTATCTGCTGCCGTACATGGAGCAGAACTCGCACTTCAAGAACTTCCGCTTCGATCTCGGCGAAGGCAGTCAGCAGATGCAGTGGGCGTTTTCCAGCCGCGCCACGCCGGCCGCACAGCGAACGCCGATGATGACGGCCTGCGAAACCCATTTCCCCGTTTACAAGTGCCCGAGCGCTCCGTTTCCAGACAACATTTACAACACCTCCGCAGACGACTGGGTGTTGCCGATGCGGGCGCCTTCAACGTACTTGGGCTGCGGTTCAGGAACTCTCACCAACGACGAGAATGGCATCAATAAACGCACGAAGGCAGTGGTCAAGTGCGCATTCTTAAATGAGGACGGAATTCTGCTGGGGGTTCATAGCTCTGGCCTGAATGCCTCGGTAGGCCCCAGCACGATCGTCGGGATCAAAAACATCAAGGACGGCATGTCGAACACGATTGTCGTCGGCGAGGCGCTCCCCGATGGACAGCCTTACTTGAACCGTGAAGATGTGAGCGGCGGCGGGCGCCCTCAACCAGGTCAGGTTTACCCTCCGGGAGGTCGCAAGGATCATTGGGCGATTGGCGGCGATGACGCCGACCTGAACGACGGAGTGGACGGCTCGGAGTTTCTGGGCTCGACGGGCGTGCCGATGAGCACCACTACCGAAATCGCCTTCGGCAGCGCCCACAACGGCGGCTGCTTCGTCTGCATGGGCGACGGCTCGGTGAAGTTCCAGAACGACACCATTGAACTGATCAGTTGGAGTCGGATGGGGTCCAGAGCGGACCTCCTGACGATCAAGGCCGATCCGTGATTCGCGCGCAGTCGCCCCTCACGTTCCTGTCATTCGGAGGACTCGTTCTTTCATGCGATGCGTAGCTATTAACGCCACACGGCGCCAATTCCTGGGAATGTTGTCTCTGGGCGTCGTTGTGGCCGTCTCGGGTTGTGGCGGTTCCGTGGAGCCGGAGGAATTGATCGTCTTCAAGGACGCCATGGCGGCGATTTCCACGGGCGATAACGCCAAGGGCATGGAGTTGCTGACGAAGTGCCTGGAGATCAAGCCGTCGCACTACGCCTACTTGGAACGTGCGAAGCTTTACATGGAAGCCAAGGAAACCCCCAAAGCGATCGACGATTGCCAAAAGGGACTTGCGCTGGACCCGGGAAATAAGGACCTCACCTGGCTGCTCGGCGAGTTGAAAAAACCTGAGCCAAAGCGCTTTCAGGGCCCGGCCGCACTTCCCCCGGCCTCACGAAAGTAGCGGACGAAAAGTACGCGCACGTTGAGCTCGCAGCGACAGCGCTCGAGGCGCTGATGTTGCGGGCTCTTTCTGTAGCCTGCCGCTCTATGTGGAATAGATCCAGCGTCCCAACCAAAGCGCCGGCGCCAGCAGCAATAGCATCAACAGCGCCGGCGTCGGACCACAGACGCCAAGACAGCAGATCGCATCCAGCACCACGATCGCCAGAATCGACGACTTGACCGCCAACTGCACGTGGCGCGGCGTCGGGGAAAGAATCGCTCGCAGCAGCCGATGCCCGATCAGGGCGCCGCTCGCCAGCCAGAGCGCATGCCAACGCCAGGTCTCGGCGACCGCGTAGTTGGGTCGCATGAATGCCGGCAGCAGTTCGTCCGTCGTGCGCGGGTATTGCGACAGCGCCGTGAGCGCCCCGAGCATCACCAAAGCCGCCATCGCAAGTTGGGGTCGCCGACTCGTCGTCGCCTCTTGCCGTGCGAACCAGGTCAATCCGGCGACATACACGCCCAGTCCCGCGGCGATCCAAAGATGCATGGGATGCCAGGCGTCGAGCGGCGCGGCGCTCATGCCGAGCATCACATTCAGCGTGCGGCAGCCGCCCATGCCGACAGGGCCGAGCGGCGTGCGCTTCAAGTAGCCGTCGTACGCCACGACCATCACGGCCAACGCCCCGCCGATCAACAACGTACCGGGAAACATCGCGCTTTGATTTTCGCGCAAGCCAACAACCGCCGTACATGCCACTCCAGCAGCCAGCAGTCCCCAACCCGTTCGCGCAGCGGTACGCAGCGCAATCCGTCCCGAGGGAATCGGTCGTTGCGGACGCTCGATCGCGTCGATCTCGCGATCGAACACGTCGTTCAGCGCCATGCCGGCGAGATACAAGCACCCGCTGGCGACCAGCAAAAGTCCCCAGGTGATTCCGTCATCGACGGATGCATGCGTGATCAAGTAGCCGAGCAACACGTCCGCGAAAGCCGTAAATACATTCGGCAGCCGCAACAGTTGCAGCAAGGCGCGCCAAGAAAACGCAGGGCGGGCGGATGGCGGCAAGTCGTACACGAAGGAATTGTCTCACACGCGGTGGCAACCACGAAAGACACGAAAAGCACGAACAAACGGTGGGGAGCTGGCTTGCGTTGCAAGCACCTACCGGATGCCGGTTTGACGGCTGGCAATGGATAGATCGCCGCAGCTGTCAAACGCACTGCCACATTTTCGTGCTTTTCGTGTCTTTCGTGGTTCCTTCTGAGATGAAGAAAACAACCAGGCCACTGACCCCGGAGCTAGTTATCCGTTCCGGGCTCCTCGTTCCGACTTGCCTCAAGTGTACCTCACGCCCTGATGTTCCGGTTCGAAGAAGGCCGGCAACAGGCCGTCGGCGCGGAGCAAGCCGGCACGCGTCAATTCGATGCGATCGCCGTCGACCGTGACGTAACCTTCCTCGACATATTCATTCCAAACCTCGCGCCACTCTTCGGCGATCTCCACGCCGAACTTGTCGCGGAAGTAGCCCGCTTCGAGGCGCCCGGTCTTGAGCTGCAGGATCAACTCGCGCACCAGCGCCTGGTGCGGCGTGACGCGCATCGCGCGGTGCAGCGGCAACTCGCCGCGCTCCAACGTCCCGACGTAGTCGCCCCATTCCGGCAGGTTCTGATAATGGACGCCGGAGACATGCCCGAAGCTCGCCACGCCCGTCGCCAGCAAGTCCGAGCCGCGCCAAAGATTGTCGCGGTAGCTGAAGTTCACCTTGCTCTTGTCTTTGACCAGCGTGTAAGCGCTCGACACGGCATAGCCCGCGCCGATCAATTCGTCATAGGCGAAGTTCAGCCAATCGCGCTTGGTCGGCCAATCGGCGACCGAGATTTCAATCTGGTTGCCGAGGATGTCCTTTGAATACACCGTGTTGAACGGCAGTTCCAATTGGTAGATCGTCACGCTATCCGGCGACAGCTCGATCGTGCGGCGGATGTTTTCGCGCCAATTGTCCCAGGACTCGCCGACCATCCCGGAGATGAGGTCGATATTCACGTTCGGGAATTGCTGTTCGCGGATCCATTCCCAGGATTTGTAGACTTCGCCCGAAAGGTGCGCGCGACCGTTTTCTTCCAGCACCGCGTCGCTGAAGTTTTCCACGCCGAGGCTCAACCGCGTCACGCCCAACTCGCGGAGTGTTTCGATCTTCGGCTTGGAAAGCGTACCCGGTTCGCATTCGAACGTGACTTCCTCGGCCAGGCTCCAATCGATGTTGGCTCGCAAGCGATCGACGAGCGACGTGAGTTGCTTGGCGCTCAGGAACGAAGGCGTCCCGCCGCCGAAGTACACGAAGCGGAACGGCCGCTCGCCCATCACCGGCAGCTTGCTGACCAATTCGATCTCGCGCGACAAGGCGGAGACGTAGGTCTCCACATCGCCGGCGTTCTTGTCGGTGTAGACGCGAAAATAACAGAACTTGCATCGCTTCCGGCAGAACGGAATATGCAAGTACAATCCCAGCGGCACGTCCGCCGGTGGCGCGGCCATCGCGGCCCGCGCATCATCCACCTGCTCCCGCGACCATTGCGAAAAGGGCGGGTAGTTGGAGATGAAGTAGCTGCCGACTTCAGTTTTGGTAGCTTCGGTGGACATGGCAGGGAAGTTTAAAGTTTTCAGTGTTCAGTTTTCAGTGAAGAAACGAGTAAGCAATCTCGCTCCTATTCATCGTTCTGCATTCATCATTTACTTCTCCCTCTAAGTCTCCGCGCCTCTGCATTTCAAAACGGCATCACGCCTTCTTTCCAAAGCAGAGCAAATCCCCCGTCGTGTTGCCGATGACGAGCTTGTCTCCATAGACCGCGGGCGAGGCGTTGAAACTGCCGACCGATTCGTACTCCCAGCGGACTTCGCCGCTCTTGCGATCGAGGGCATACAATCGCCCGTCGCCGGAGCCAACGTAGATGCGGTCGCCAGCGATGACGGGCGAGCTATCGACGCGGGACTTGGCGGCGAACTTCCAGAGTTCCGTCCCCTGTGAAGGTTCGAACGCGTACACCGTGCGATCTTGCCCGCCCACGACGACGATGTCCTCAGCCACCGCGGCGGAGGCACGGAATTGCGTGCTGCGGCGCGGCGCGGTGAAACGCCATTCCTCAGTGGCCTTGCGCCAATCGATGCAGAAAAAAGTCGCCGCCGTGGTGCCGAAGTAGATGCGATCGCCGAGCACCGCGGGCGTGCAGCCGGTAGGAGCATCAATCGCCACGCTCTTGGTTTCCTTGCCGACGTCGAGATCGATCAAATGCAGCGCGCCGTCACAACCCGCGACAAAGCCGATATTCTCAACAATCGTCGGGCAGCAGCGAATCTGGTCGCCGATCTGAAACCGCCAGGCTTCCGTTCCGTCGGCGGCGTTCAAACAGTAGAGCGTCGCGTCCTCGGAGCCGAACAGCACCTTGTCCTGGTAGAAATTCGCGCCGGCGTCGATCGGCGCTTCCGCGCTGAATTGCCAGATCGCCTGGCCGTTCGCGGCGTCGAAGCAGTAGAACTTGCCGTCCGCGTCGCCGGCGTAAATCTTGCCAGCGCTGAATGCCGGCGAAGCGGTAAAGCCAATCTCCGCGCCTTGCGCGCGCCAGCGTTCTTCGCCATCGGCGAGATTCAACGCCACGAGCTTGCCGTCGAGCGTCGCGGCATAGACGACGCCGTCCACAATCGCGGCCGTCGCTTCGAAGCCGATTTCCGGATACGTCGTCTTCCAGAGCAGTTCCAACTTCTCCGGCAGGGGCGCTTTGGCAACGCCCGACGAGAGCGAATCGCCACGAAACAGCGGCCAATTGGTGGGCGGATCGCTTCCGGCCGGCGTACCGCCGAACGAAAGACGCGAGCCCAGCACACCGACTGCCAATGCGCCAAGCGCTTGACGTCGACTGATCGAAATCTGCTCAGTGCGTCGCGGCATATAGGCTGGCTCCTGCGTCGTGATCTCACTGTGTTGTGGCCCGGTCTCTCGACCGTACCACGGCTATTCAGAACAGGAGACCTTCGGTCGGCACAGTGGCACGGTCGGGAGACCGTGCCACAACAGCGCTCCTGCGTGGTGCGCTCCGGGCGCTCACGCTTCCGGCTCTATTTGATGGAATGTCTCGTAACTACCAGGCGGCCTCGTACAACTGCCGCATATCCGCCTCACCAACACTACGCGGGTTATGGCCTGCGGTCCACTGCTTCGCCGCTTCCGCCGCCAAATCCGGGAGTTTTTCCGCGATCGCCCCGCATTCCCGCAGTTGGGTAGGCAACTCGGCGCGGCGAACCAGTTCGGCGATGAAATCCGCCAGCCCCGCGGCGCCGGCTTCTGGCAGCGGCGCTCCGTTTTCGCCCACGCTCGCGTGCAACAACTCGCCGTACCAATGACCGCATTGCGCGCCGTTGAAACGCACCACGTGCGGCAGCATGATCCCCACCGCCAGGCCGTGCGGCACCTCGAAATGACTCGTCAGCGGATTCGCCAACGCGTGCGCCGCGCCGAGCATCGAGTTCTCAATCGCCCAGCCCGCGAAGCTCGCGCCGAGTTGCATTGCGCCCCGGGCTTCAAGATCGCCGGGGTTCTCCAACACGCGTGTGAAATTCGCTTCGAGCAATCGCCACGCCTCGCGGCTAAACGCCAGCGACACGGGATTCCGCCGCTTGGTAACGTACGTCTCGACAGCATGCACGACGGCGTCGAGGCCCGTCAGCGCGGTGACTTTCGCCGGCTGCGTAACAGTCAACTCCGGATCGAGGATGGCCAACTTGCACGACGCCTTTTTATCGCCGCAAGCCATTTTGACGTGCGTCTTGGCGTCAGTGATGAGCGCGTACGATTGCGTTTCACTACCGGTGCCGGCCGTCGTGGGAACGGCGATCATCGGCAGCATCTCGCGAGTCGCCTTGCCGGTCCCCCAGTAGTCCTGCATCCTTCCGCCGTTGGTGTAGAGGAAGTTAATCCCCTTCGCGCAATCCATCGAACTTCCGCCGCCAAAGCCGATCAACACCTCCGGCTGATACCGCTTGGCGACCGCCAGCCCCGCGTCGACATCCACCGTCGTGGGATTCTCATGCACGTCGTCAAACAGAAACGGCTCAATGCCAGCCTTCCGCAACGACTCCATCCCGCGCTCTGTGTGCCCTGCGGCAACAATCCCCGGGTCGCTCACCACCAAAGCC
>JAWXBP010000038.1 GCA_034440135.1 Planctomycetia bacterium | reverse complement strand
GTATCGGTGGCGGCGGCGGTGGCGGCGGATTTTGATCCGTCGATCCGTTTCAAAATAAATCTGAGGGGCGGCATCCGCGCAACGCGAATGCCGCTCCTTTTTATTTGATTCCGACACCGTCGACATTTCGCACGAAACGAATGCGATGAACTGTTCGCCGTGATCGCGCGTAGTGGAAGGTATGGACAGTCTAGGGGGATTCCGGTTACCTTTACGGTCCATCCCTGGAAGCTGGTCAGACGTCGTTCCACTTGGAAGACCGGCTTGTCCGGCGGGTTCCCCTAGTGCGGCCAAGCCACGGCCGCGCGGCCGAGGTCGTTCCCCGGAGCGCTGGCCGCGTAGAACACGGACTGTTCCTTCTATTGTTATTCCCGCTGAGCTGAAATGGGCGTCGGCGTTGCGACTTTGGCCGTTTTGATGCACTAGACCGGCGCTTGATCGCCGCAGGGAGATAGAACCAACGATGAGTCAAGACGCTCGGCCGGCCATGATCGAGGCCATTGGCCTGACCAAGTATTACGGTGAATTCGCCGCCATCGACGACGTGACGTTCACGATCCCCAAGGGGGAGGTCGTCGCGTTCCTGGGCCCTAACGGCGCGGGCAAAAGCACGACGATGAAAGTGCTCACCGGGTATCTGGCCGCGACGGCCGGAACCGCGAGGATCGCCGGCCACGACATGGCGACCGATCGCCTGGCCGGCAGCCGTCGACTGGGGTATTTGCCGGAAAACGGGCCGCTCTACCCGGACATGACGCCGCGCACGTTGCTGGGCTTCTTCGCGGACGCCCGTGGCATTACCGGAGCGCGACGTCGCGAACGGATCGAAGCCGTGATCGACCAGTGTGCGTTGGGCGACGTGATCGGCAAGCCGGTCGGCAAGCTTTCGAAAGGCTACCGTCAGCGGGTGGGCATGGCCCAGGCGCTGCTGCATGAGCCGGACGTGCTGATCATGGACGAGCCGACGGCGGGGCTGGACCCGAACCAGATCCGCGAAGTGCGCGACAACATCGTCCGCCTGGGCAAGGACAAGACGATCCTGCTCTCGACGCACATTTTGCAGGAAGTACACGCGATGTGCAGCCGGGTGCTGTTCATCAGCGAAGGGCGCTTGATGTACGACGGCCCGGTCTCGAAACTCGTCGCAGACGGTCGCCCGTTGGAAGAACACTTTTACGAATTCACCGCGCCGAAGACGGAACAGCAGTTGGCGGGGTGACCTGCCGTTACGCTGACGCCTGCCAAGAGTGGATTCGCCGCCATATATTGCCAAGGACTTGAAGTCATGCCGCCGTTTCTGATTTCGCTGGGTTGCATCATCGGCTTTTTGGCCGTGCTGGGTTGCGTGTGGTACTTGCTGGTGCGCGGGCTGGCGACGTGGAAGCGGGCCGCCTACGCCGTGTTGAAGCGCAACTTCGTCAGCTATTTCAGCAACCCGACGGGCTACCTGTTCATTTGCCTGTTCGTGTCGCTGGGTTCGCTGTGCGCGTTCTGGCCGAATGAGTTCTTCAACTCGAACCTGGCCAATTTGGACCAGCTGAATCAGTATTTGCCGCTGGTGATGTTGATCTTCATCCCGGCGATCACGATGAGCATCTGGGCCGATGAGCGCCGGCAGGGAACGGACGAGTTGTTGTTGACGATTCCGGCCGCTGACACGGATATCGTGCTCGGTAAATACCTCTCGACCGTGGCGATCTTCACGGTTTCGCTGATGTTCTCGCTGTTCTCGAACTTCTTTGTGCTGGGCGTGCTTGGCAATCCGGACGTGGGGCTGTTTATCGCCACTTATGTCGGCTACTGGTTCATGGGCCTGGCGATGCTGGCCATCGGGATGGTGGCTTCGTTCCTGACCGGCAACCTGACGGTCGGCTTCATTCTGGGCATTGCGTTCAACGCTCCCTTGGCGTTCGCGTCTTCGGCGAACGTGATCGTTTCGACGAGCGACTGGACGAACGCGATTCGCCGCTGGAGCCTGGCCGAACGGTTCGTCGATTTCGGCCGCGGCGTGATCAGCCTGTCGAGCGTGTTGTACTTCGTGGCGATCGCCGCGGCGATGTACTACTTGAGCGTGGTGCTGATTGGCCGCCGGCATTGGCTGGGCGGCCCGAATGCGGCGAATCTGGTTTGGCATTACTTGGCTCGGATTGTTTCGATCCTCGTCGCCGTGGTGGGCATTAGCGTGATCGCGCAGGCCTTCGACGCGCGGCAGGATGTGACCACGGAGCGGCTCACCGCGCTGTCGCCCAGCACGCTCCAATTGCTCAAGAATCTGGATCGCCCGGTGCGAATCGACGCCTATGTCAGTCCTTCGGTGCCGGAAGAATACGTGCCGACTCGTTTGGAACTGCTGGCGAAGTTGCGCGAGTTTGACGCGCTCGGCGGGGAGAAGGTCGACGTGCATGTGTACGAGACGGAGCGGTTCAGCCAGAGCGCCGAACTGGCGAAGGACCGGCACGGCATCGAAAGCCAGCAAGTGATTTCCCACGAGCGCGGGGCGATCGCGGTGGAGGACATTTATCTGGGCGTGGCGTTTTCGTCCGGACTGGAAAAAGTCAAAGTGCCGTTTTTCGAGAAGGGTTTGCCGGTCGAGTACGAGTTGATCCGCTCGGTCGCCACGGTGAGCGAGCAGAAGCGCAAGCGGCTGGGCGTGTTGATGACCGACACGCCGCTGTTCGGCAGCTTCAATCAGATGACGTTCTCGATGTCGGAAAACGAGCCGATCATCAACGAGTTGGAGAAGCAATACGAAATCGTGCGCGTCAATTCGGACCAGCCGATTCCCGACGATCTGGACGTGCTGCTGGCCGTGCAGCCTTCGTCGCTTGGTCCGGAGGGGATGCAGAGCCTGGTGAACGCGATCCGCGCTGGGATGCCGACGGCGATCTTCGAAGACCCTTACCCGATGACGATGCAAGTCGCCGCGACGAGCGCCCCGCGCACGCCGCCGGGGGGCATGAATATGATGCAGATGCAGCAACCGCAGCAGCAGCCAAAGGGTAATATCCAGGAGCTCTGGGATTTGCTGGGCGTGGAATTTGGCGACAAAGACGTCGTCTGGCAGGACTACAAGCCGTATCGCAAGCTGAGCGACTTGCCGCGCGAGATCATCTTCGTCGACAACGCTCAACCGGGCAACGCCCAGGCCTTTAGTGGTCAGGACGAGATCACGTCGCAACTCCAGCAGCTCGTGTTGCTGGGCCCTGGCGCGATTCGCCAGCGGACGTCGTCGGACCTGCAATTCGAGAAACTGGTCACGACCGGTTTACGCACCGGCACTTTGGACTACGAGGCGATCGCGGCCTCGCGCAATCCGTTTGGCGGCGCCACGGAACCCCCGAAGTACAACAACACGTCGCAGAACTATGTCATTGCCGCGCATATCAAGGGTAAAGCCAAGGCGCAGGCAGTGCCGATGTACGCCGATGATCCTGCCGCGGAGACCACTGCGGCGCCGTCGACGGATGTTGCGGCGCCCGCGGCTGCAACGGCCGAAACGCCAGCGGCGACGCCGGCCAAGAAGCGCGACGAGATGAACGTCGTGCTGGTGAGCGATATCGACATGCTCGGAAGGCAGATTTTTGCACTCCGCGCGCAGGGCAAAGACCCGGCTGCCGAAGTGAACTTCGAATTCGACAACGTCACTTTCGTGTTGAATACACTCGACGATCTGGCGGGCGACGACCGCTTTATCGAGATTCGCAAACGTCGCGCGGCCTATCGCACGCTGGAAGCGATCGAAAAGCAGACCGGCGTGTTTCAGGAAGAGGCCATCGCCGAGGTGACGGCCTATAACGAGAACTTCGACAAGAGCGTCAGCGACGCCAAAGCGCAATTCGAAACTGAGTTGGACAAGGTTCGTAAGGACACGAGCCTCGACCCGCGGCAAAAGCGGATCATGATCGAAGCCATTCAGGAAACCGGACAGCGTCGTCTGCTGGCGAAGACTGATGAGTTGAAGCGACAGAAGGACGACAACATCGAGCAGGCGGAACGGAAAGCGCAACTGGAAATCACCAGAATTCAGAATCGCTATAAGTTCCTGGCGGTTTCGCTGCCGCCGATTCCGCCGCTCGTGGTGGGTTTGATCGTGTTCTTCAATCGCCGCGCCCGGGAACGGGAAGGCGTGTCGCGAAATCGATTGAGGATGACGTAGCGGGGAAACGCGGAGGTCGGAATGCGGAATTGCTCGCATGAGCATCCAGCATTCCATGTTGCTGGTATTGAATCGCTTGAAATCGCCGGAGATGGTTCCATGACTGAAAACGCCAAGACGCTTCTCTTCGGCGCTACTGCAATTGTATTGGCGGCAGTGGCATTTCTCGTCACGCGCCCCGCGTCGTCGCTGAGCACTGCCGGGAACGGCGTGGGCGAGCTGTTGTATCCGGACTTCAAGGATCCGCTTTCGGCGGGAAGTCTGGAGATTTTTTCGTACGACGCCGAGACGGCCACGCCCAGCGACTTCCGCGTGGCGCTGGTGAACAATCAATGGGTAATCCCGTCGCATGAGAACTATCCGACGGACGCCGAGAAGCAATTGGCCGGCGCCGCGGCGAGCGTGATCGATCTCAAGATTCTGGAGATCAAGTCGGACAATTCCAACGAACACGAACTGTACGGCGTGCTGGATCCTGACCCGGCGAAGAACGAAATCAAGTCCGGCGCCGAAGGGGCTGGCGTGAAGGTGGCGCTCGACAACAAGTCGGGCAAGCCGATCGTGCGGCTGATCATCGGCAAGGAAGATCCCAGTCAGTCGGGCGTTCGCTTCGTGCGCCGCGAGGGGCAGGACACGGTCTATTTGACGAAGATCGACACGGCGAAGCTGACGACGAACTTCGAGACGTGGATCGAACCGGATCTGCTGAAGGTCAATTCGTGGGACATCACGTCGATCGACCTGGACAACTACTCCATCAACGAGGCGGCGCGGAAGCAGGAGGACGTTATCAAGCTCGGCGACCAGTTGTCGCTCACTTACGATGACGCCGCGACGGAGAAGCGCTGGAAACTGGACGGCCTGCAAGAAGGCGAAGAGTTGAACGAAGAGCGGCTCAATGAAGTGCGCGATGCGCTCGACGATTTGCGAATCGTGGACGTCCGCCGCAAGCCGGCCGGACTTACGGCCGATTTGAAAACGTCGGAAGGGATCGCGCTGAACGACGAGGCAATCGACTCGTTGCAGCAGAAGGGCTTCTTCGTGCTGGACGGCTCGCTGAAATCGAACGAAGGCGAAGTGATCGTCGGCACGAAGGAAGGTGTTGAGTACGTGCTGCGGTTCGGGGAGATCGCGGCCGACTCCGCGCCGTCGCCTGCGACGAAGCCCGGCGAGGAAGCGGCGGCAACGGGGCAGAATCGTTACATCTTCATTGTCGCGCAGTTCAACCCGGACCGCATTGAGCCGCCGAAGTTGCAACCGCTGCCGGGCGAGGTTCAGCCGGAACCGGCGAATGCGGAAGCCGCGGCCGAAACGGAAGGCGCGGCCCCGACGGAGCCGGACGCAGAATCCGCGACGGAACCGGCGGCGGATGCCGCCACGGAATCGACCGAGCAGCCGGCGAACCCGAATGCTTGCCAGGAGGCTGCGCCGGTGGAAACAGCGGTGGCCGAAGACGTGAGCACCGAGGCAGCCAGCGAACCGGTGCAGCCCGCCGATGCCGCGGCCAAGGCGCCGGACGACGTCGCCGCCGACGCGGTGAAGCAGCGCATTGAAACTGAGAACAAGCGGGCGCAGGAGCTTTACGATCAGAAGGTCAAAGACGGCCAGCAGAAGGCCAAGGATTTGAACGATCGCTTCGCAGACTGGTACTACGTGATTTCGGACGAGATCTACAAGAAGATCAAGGTCACGCGGGCGGACATCATCAAGGGCGCCGACCCGCTGACCGGCGAGAAGAACGTGCTGCAAGAATTCGAAGATCTCAAGAATGCGCTGCCCGCGGCGCCGGTCGCTCCGGCCGAGGGTGACGTCCAAAGTGATGCAGCGACAGAGCCGGAACCGGCGCCTGAAGCGCCCAATCCGTAGGGCGCGGCTGGGGCGCGTGGAGTTTCGCAGCTAAACAGCGACACGTCGTCCAACGACGAAATCATTTGTGACAAGAATGTAGGCCCGCCGGTTTGACCCCGGCGGGCCTTACTTTTTTTGTGTTCCCGTGCTGGGCGATTTGCGCGCGTTTGTGCATCTGAACCAACTTGCGTCACGCGCGGCCCGCCCTACGCCCTTGAAATAAAAGCCGTTTGGCAACTACGCGCGGCCTGAGCGGGGGGCAATAATCAGGCTTGGTTGGGCGAACATAACAGAAACGGAGGCGGCGCCATGACACGATCGCGGTACTTCGCAGTGGGCTTTTTGTTTGCGGCATTCGCATATGGCTGTGCGAAGCCGCCGGCGCCGACGGCGTCCACTAAATCCGCTGAGGCGCCCGCCAGCGAACCGACGGCCACCGAAGCGAATGCGCCGGCGGCCGCGGCGCGTCAGCCCGAGAAGATTGGCGCGAAGTATTTACCGAATGCGATTCGTTTGCACGAGAAGGTCATCTCCGGCGGGCAGCCGGATGGCGAGCCGGCGTTCGAAGAGTTAGCAGCGTTGGGCGTGAAGACCGTGATCAGCGTCGACGGCGCCACGCCTGAGGTGGAATTGGCTAAGAAACATGGCCTGCGTTATGTTCACTTGCCGCACGGCTACGACGGCATTCCGGAAGAGCGGGCGCAGCAACTGGCGAAGGCGGTCCGTGATCTTCCTGGGCCGATTTATATTCATTGTCATCACGGCAAGCATCGCAGTCCCGCGGCGGCGACCGTGGCTTGCGTGGCGACGGGCTTGATTCAGCCGAGCGACGCCCTGGCGGTACTCAAAATCGCCGGCACCAGCGAAAACTACCGCGGGCTCTATCAATCGGCCGAGAGCGCGCGGCGATTGGACGACGCGCTGCTGGATGCATTGATCGTGGAATTTCATGAAGCGGAGAAAATTCCGTTGATGGCAGAATCGATGGTCGCGGTGGAGCACACGTTCGATCATTTGAAGTCGATCGCCGCCGCCGGCTGGAAGCCGACTGCGGACCATCCGGACATCGATCCGCCGCATGAGGTGTTGCTGCTGCGCGAGCATTTTACCGAGCTATTGCGCACCGACGAGGTACAGAAGCAGCCCGAGCGTTTCCGACAACTGTTGACGGAAAGCGAGACAGCGGCCACGGAGTTGGAAACGGCGCTTCGCGCGGCCACCGAAGCAATGCCGGCCGATCTCAAGTTGCTGACCGAGAAATTCGACGTGATTTCGAGGAACTGCACCGCCTGCCATCGCGAGTTCCGCGACGTGCCGCTAGGGGAGAAGTAGGGCGGCGGCCGTCGTTTCTTGATGAATTTTTCGCGGCGCCCTCATGCCGAGGTCATGGACCTGGGTTACAGTGGAGCGGTAGCCCGCCTTGCGCGTTCCCGCCTCGCAATCCCCCCCTCCGATGGAGCACCTGCCGCCATGGGCGTTCAGTCACGTCGTGATTTCTTCAAGCATGCCGCGTTGCTGTCCGGAGCCGCTGGCGTGGCGGGCGCGTTGCCGGCTTCGATTCAACGGGCGTTCGCGATCGATCCCGAGCCGGGGAGCACGTTTCTCGACGCTGAGCACGTCGTGATTCTGATGCAGGAAAATCGTTCGTTCGATCACGCCTACGGCACCTTGCGCGGCGTGCGCGGGTTCAACGATCCGCGGGCGATGACGCTCGCCAATGGCAATCCCGTCTGGGCGCAGACGAACGACCAGGGCGAAACGTATGCGCCGTTTCGATTGAACATCAAGGACACCAACGCCACGTGGATGGGATCGCTGCCGCATTCCTGGACGGATCAGGTCGACGCGCGGAACGGCGGGAAGTGCGACCGTTGGCTGCAAGCCAAGGCGTCCGGCCATGCGGAGTACGCGGCAATGCCGCTGACGATGGGCTACTACGATCGCGAGGACATTCCCTTTTACTACGAGCTGGCCGATGCGTTCACGATTTGCGATCAGCATTTCTGTTCGTCGCTCACCGGCACGACGCCGAACCGGCTGTATCTGTGGAGCGGCACGGTGCGGCCGGAACAGCGCGCGGATTCGCACCCGAAGCTGTTCAACTCGGAGGCCAACTATGGCGCCGAGGTTTCGTGGACGACGTTTCCGGAGCGGCTGGAGGATGCGGGCGTCTCGTGGCGCATTTATCAGAATGAATTGAGCGTCGGTTCCGGCTTGGATGGCGACGCCGACGCCTGGCTGGGCAACTTCACGGATAACTCGATTGAATTCTTCGCGCAGTATCAGGTCCGCTTTCTGGAAAGCCGGCGCAAATGGGTTCGCGAGCGCGCCGGGACATTGCCTAAGGAGATCGCGGCGCTGGAGGCCAAGCTGAAAAACGCGGGCGCTGTCGAACTGGTGCGCGAGCGTCGGCGATTGGAGCGCATGAAGTCGTACTTGGCGGAGATCGAGCGCGAGTTGCCGGTCTACACGCAGGAAAATTGGGACAAGCTGACGGAACGGCAGAAGAACTTGCATCAGAAGGCGTTCACGACGAACACCGGCGATCCCGACTATCATTCGCTGGTGGAATTGAAGTATACGGACGGGGACGTCGAGCGCATCGTGAGCGTGCCGAAGGGGGACGTGCTGCATCAATTCCGGCAGGACGTG
The DNA here is from genome assembly GCA_034440135.1 of Planctomycetia bacterium. Lineage (NCBI taxonomy): Bacteria > Pseudomonadati > Planctomycetota > Planctomycetia > Planctomycetia bacterium. Next base: position 578 of record JAWXBP010000038.1, on the reverse strand, counting down.
AACAACGGCAAGTTACCGACTGTCTCCTGGCTCGTGGCGCCGGAGGCGTTTTCCGATCATCCCGGTTCCGCATGGTACGGCGCGTGGTACATCGCCGAGGCGCTGAACATCCTCACGGAAAATCCGGAGGTTTGGAAGAAGACGGTTTTCCTGCTGACGTACGACGAGAACGACGGCTACTTCGACCACGTGCCGCCGTTCACCGCGCCAAATCCGAAGAAGCCGGAGACTGGCCGCGTGTCCGCGGACATTGACGCGAGCGTGGAGTACGTCGAGTTGGAACAGGAATTGAAGCACAAAGCGCCGGGTGATTCGCGGGATAGTTCGATCGGCTTGGGATATCGCGTGCCGCTGGTGATCGCTTCGCCGTGGAGCCGCGGCGGCTGCGTTTGTTCGCAGGTGTTCGATCACACGTCGCCGCTGCAGTTCCTCGAGACGCTGCTGAAGCACAAGACGGGCAAGGCGATCAAGGAAGAAAATATGCCTCCTCACCAGAATCTGTGGGTGAATTCCGGCTCGGGTAGGCGTCCGAGGTTGTGATAGAGGGCGGTTTCAATGGCTTCGTAGGTGCGGAAGCC
>JAWXBP010000037.1 GCA_034440135.1 Planctomycetia bacterium | reverse complement strand
TGCCCTGCCCTACGCGATTCCCTCCGACAATCCGTTTCGCAACCGTGCGGGGGTGCGGCCCGAAATCTGGGCGCTGGGCTTCCGCGAGCCGTGGCGCTTCAGCTTTGACCCGCAGAACGGCGATCTCTGGGTCGGCGATGTGGGCCAATACCGCGTCGAGGAAGTCGCGATCGTGCGTCCCGGCGAGAACCACGGCTGGAACGTCTACGAAGGCTACGAGCCATTTTCAAATCAGCACCGAGCTGCCGGGCAGGATTATGTGGCGCCCGTTCTCGCCTACAAACGCCACTACGGAAACTCGGTCACGGGCGGGTACGTTTATCGCGGCGACGCGCACTCCCCGCTTTACGGCGTGTATGTCTTTGGCGACTACACCTCGAAACGCATCTTCGGCCTGACCCAGCGGGACGGGCAGCTCGAAACCGTTCGACAGATCGGTACCTCGCCCGAGAGCATTGCTTCATTCGGTCGGGACCGCCGCGGGAATCTTTATCTCGTCGGGTATGAAGGCATGATTTACCAGCTCGATTTCACCGGGGCTGATTTTGCGGCCGCGGTGGACGAAGCGGCGAACGCTCGCGCGAAAATCACTGACTCGAAAAACTAACATGAACTCCCCGCTCTCTTCCTCGCTCCGACGGGCGCTCACCTCGGGCGTCGCGTTGATTGGATTCGCCGGTGCGGCCGCGGAGCCGAAATCCGGCACTTGGGAGCGCCACGCCTTCGCCCTGCCCGAATCGATCTGGAGCGTCGCGGCCCTGGACGCCAACGGTGACGGCAAACCGGATCTGATCGCGATGGGCGTCACCAAAGTTTTCGCCCTGCTCAGTCCCCAGTGGACGCCCCACGTCGTGTTCGATGCCAAGGACGGGAAAATGCTCTACTGTGTGGCGCTCGATGCGGATCACGACGGTGACACCGACCTCGTGGTCGGTAGGTATCAAATTCCCTGGATTGAATTTCGCAACGCCCAGGCGGCCGGCAAGACCGCCACTCCGCCGCAAGGCCCGGACTTCAGTGTCGCCTGGCTCGAGAATACTGGAAAAACGGATACGCCGTGGCCGCTGCACGTCATCGACCGCGAGCTGAACGGCATCCACGGGCTCGCGATTGGCGACCTCGACGGCGATGGCCGTCCCGATGTGATCGCCGACAGCATCAGCGGTCCGCATTTTCCGAATAGCGTCGTCTGGTTCCGCACGCCGGCGCGCGGCGCATCCGCGTTTAGCCGGGAGATCGTTACCCGCGCGGGTGCCGATGGCCGGCCGCATTATCTGGAAGTTGGCGACGTGGATCAGGACGGTCGCGGCGACATCATCCTGGGCGATTCCGGGGCCGGCACCTTCACCTGGTGGCAACGCAGCGCAGTGACCGATGAACCGTGGACCAAGCACGTCATTGCGCGCGAAAAAGGCGCCACGAATGTCCGAGTGGCGGACGTGGACGGCGACGGCAAGCCGGACCTCGTCGCGAGCTGCGGCCACGGCAAGGGCGTTTTCTGGTTCAAGAATCCAACGTGGCAGAAACATGAGATCGACAGCGCGCTCGCCAATCCGCACGCGCTCGGCGTGGCGGACTTCGATGGCGACGGCGACCTCGACGTGGCCGCGTCGTCTTACACCGCATTCGTTGTTCGCTGGTATGAGAATGATGGCCGCGGCTCGTTTGTGGCGCGCGACATCGACACCGGCAACCAGCAGCAAGCGTACGACCTGAAGACCGCGGACCTCGATGGCGACGGTGCTCCGGAAATTTTGCTAGCTGGTCGCGAGTCCCGCAACGTGGTCTGGTATCGCTTCCGCCGTTGATCGGTTGGACCCGCGCCGCCCGCGCCGCGTTGAATCACCGAAGTTGAAAAGCCGGACGACACGATGCGTGCACGCCTATCGGAATGTCCGTCTGCTCGGCCATCACTTGGACGGCGCCGCCACGTTCTTCCGTTCCGACTGCGCCCTCTGCTCCAGTTCCCGCTGTCGCCTCTGCTCCGCGTCGACCTCACGGAAAGCGGCTAGCTGTGCAGGCGAGAGTATCCCCTGAGCTTGCGCGAACACGCTGTTGCGATCCATCGCATCGATATCGAATTTCCCATCCGTCCGTCGCGAGTTCAACGCCATGATCTCCGCCAGCCGATCTGCCTGCTGATGCGTCAGTGGTGCGTCGGAATAGAAAACCCGCTTCACCGTTTCTTCCGCCACGTGCCGAAACGCTCCTTTCGCCTCGTAGTCGCGCTTTGCCTCCACCACGCCCGTGCCAAATTGCAGCTGCAGCCGCTCGTCAAACTCCCGCGAAGCTTCTTCGAAAATCGCCTTCGCCACGTCGTTGCCCAACCGCTTCCCTTCCGTCTGCGCGCCCTGAAATTTTTTCCGTTCAGATTCCTTTCGATCGGCGAACAATTCCTTGAAAAGATCCTGCTGCCTTTCGTCCCACTCCATCTTTCGGAAAAACGCACCGAATGTCTGCCCGACCGCATGGCGTATCATCGCACGCCTGCCCTCCGGCGTGTCGGCGTAGTGGATGGTTCCTTTGGACGTTCCGTCAGCCGCAACCGCAGTGATCGAGGCCACGCGCGATGGCGATGGGGGCGTTCCGCTTGAAGCCGGCGCGTTTGCCTTTTCCGCCACCGCCCGCGTCTCGACCGCTCGCATTCTTCGCTCGGCCTCCTCCGCCCGCACCTGCGCCGCTTTCAAGGTTGCGACCATTGCGTCGCGCTGCTTCTCCGCCAGCGCCGCATCCGTAGCTGCCCGCTGCGCCTGCTGCGCTTGATACAGCGCGCCGCCGATTGCCACGACCGCCACCGCCGACACCGCTATCATCAGGGTTTTCATAAAAATCGTCGCACTCACCACCACCCCCGCCCCACCCAGTGCCGCCGCACTGGCGATCTCCGCGACCAGCGCTGCCGGCGCGACCACGCTCGCATGACTCGTGAGCACGGCCCCCAGCGCCGCCGCCGTCGACGTGATCCCATGGCGTGCCAGCGCGCCACGTAGTTTGTCCAGCGCCCGCTCCACGCGCATCCTCGCCGCATCCTCGCTCACGTTCAACGACGCCCCCACCGCTGCAAACGGCCGCCCCTCAAAGAACCGCAGCAGCACCGCCTCACGGTCTATCTCGCCGAGCTCGCGCAATGCCGCATCGATCGCCGGTCGCACTCGCTCCCACTCCGCTGTCGTGTCGCCGTTCGTCAGTCGTTCCTGCATCGCATGCGCCTCCTCGCGTATTTTCCGCCGGCGTTCCGTCCGCACCATCTGCGCCGCCGCGTGGTGCGCACTGAGATAAAGCCAACCCGCCAGAGTCCCGCGCCCCTCCAGCTTCCGCGCCTTCCCTGCCAGTGCCACGAACGCCGTCTGCGTTACGTCCTTCGCCAGATGCGCATCGCCGCCCACCTGCCGCAACGCAGCCCCGTAGACCATCGGCAGATGCCGTTGCACCAGTTCCCGGAAAGCCGCGTCGGAGCCCTCCCTCACATAACCCGCCAGCAATTCTGCGTCCGTAGTCATCGTCATCCTCAAGCTGCCGCCGAATCGGAAACCGAACAACTCACCGACTCTCCTAAAAGCGCGGGGGGGCGCGATCCCACGGGGTCTGCCGGTTGCATGCTGCAGTTCGGCAGTGGCGGCGGAGTCTCGCAAGCTCGAGCGATCCAGCGGCACGTGGCATTATACTTCGGGAGTCCTTCCGCGAATTGCCAATTATCTCCGCCTCGCCCGCACTGCCATCCTTCGCGCTACTTTGCTGATTACCGCTGCGAAAACCAGGACTTCGTCGTCAGGCTAATGGCTCGCCTGCTGGCGGCAGAAACTCGAGGCCATGGTGGCCAACCTCCATGCCGCGCAATCGCGGGCCGCGGGCGTCGATGTCCCCAAGAAGCCCGGTGCGTCGTGAAACGGACGCCAGAGCACTTTTGATTCGCGTGGCCCGGCCGGCCACTGCATCCATCGGCTCCCCGTTTCCTTCGCCCAGACCGGATGCCTGCTCTCGTTTTCATCGGCAAATTCCTTTCGTCCCGTTTCCCCGATCCAATGAACTACCTTCAAACCGCCCGACTCTCCCGCTGGCTTTGCCTGCTGTCTGTCGTTCTCGCGCTTTCACGCGCCGGCGCCCAAACCACACCCGCCGCACCGGCGCCCAGCACTCCCGAATCCGACAAGGCCATCACGCTCGCCGCCTTCGAAGTCAGCACGGACCGCGATGTCGACTACACCGCGTCGAGTGCCCTTGCCGGGGGCCGCATCGAGACGCCACTCAAGGAAACGCCGTCGGCCATCAGCATCCTGACCGCCGAATTCCTTGAAGATATCGGCGCAACCAACTTCGCCTCCGCAGCGGAATGGGCGCCCAATTCCATCCCGGTAGGCGACACCGCCACCTTCGGTGAGCAGAACACCAACATCCGCGGCGTCGGCAACAGTTTCCCCAGCCGGAACTACTTCCGCTGGTACGTCTCGAGCGACAGTTAAAAACCGAGCGGCTCGAGTTCGCCCGCGGCCCCAACTCCATCCTCTTTGGCGACGGCAACCCCGGCGGCGTCAACACCACCTGGACCAAGCAGGCCCTGTTCGTGGCACGGCGCAGTGTCCAGCTCCGCACCGACACCTACGGCGGCTATCGCGCCAGCATGCATTACAACGTGCCCGCCGGCGACAAGCTCGCCGTCCGCGTCAACGCCGTCCACGACCGGCTCAAGGGATGGAGGGACTACGACGAACCCCTGCGCGACAGCTACCACCTCGCCGCAACGTATCGACTGGCCAAGGACACGCAGGTCCGCGGCGAGTTCGAGGACGGCCGCTACCGACGGATCTCGTTTGCCCAGACCTTCGTCGACCAGAGTTCCAACTGGAACCGCACCTCGGTGTACAATGGTGTCACTGCCCCGCCCACGGCCGGCACCGGCGTCGCCCGCCTCAACACCGGCGTCAACGACGACTACCTCGTCTACGATCCCGCCCAGGCGTCGCTCGGGCTGTTGAACCTGCGCGGCCACTTTCAGTCCACCGGCACCGCCCTGCGCATCCTGCCGGATGGGCGGCCCGCGATCAATCGTTACCCGTCGATTCCCAGCCGCGAATTCAGCCTCCAGCCGCCCGATGCCTATATCGACACCAACTACCGCAGCTGGACGTTCTACTTGGAGCATCGTTTGCAAGCCGGCATCGTCGCCCAGCTCGCCTACAACCATCAGGACCAAGCCCGCCGTGCCAACGTGCGCGTCTGGGACCAGCATCGAATCGATGTTAACACCGTCCTGCCCAATGGCGCACCAAATCCCAACTTCGGCAAGGCGTTCTCGGACGTGCAGCCGCAGAAGCAGAGCCAGGAGAACGAACTCTCCGACTGGCGTCTCAGCCTCGCTTACAAGAAACAGTTCCGTTGGCTGCGCCAGAGCCTGAGCGTCGTCTCCGGCTTCCGCACCGACGAGTTCAACAACTACGTCTGGACCGCCGGCCGGGTGAACGGTGTCAACGCGAACTCCACTGTCGCCACCAACGTCGTCCGGATCCGCCAATACTGGGACGGCCCCCGCAATCCCGCCACGTTCGACAACCTCGTCTCCAACGGCACCGACGTGCGTTATACCGACACCAACGCCGCCGACGAGGACCAGTCGCTGCAGTACAACCAGATCGCGTCCGCCTCCTCGCTGCTCGACGGCAAGCTCTCCGTGCTCCTCGGCTACCGGTACGACACTCACGAACGCAAGCAGCACCGCCGCGTCGCCGCCAATCCCGACGGCTCGTCCATCATGCGTGCCACGGACGGTCCGGGTACCTTCGACCTGAGCAAAGTCGGCGTCGGCACGTCGTCCGCCGGCGCCGTCTTCTTCCCCGTGCCATGGATCGGCTTCTACGCCAACTTCTCCGAATCCTTCAACGCGGCCGGCAGCGGCGCCGCCCAGATCGACGGCTCCCCCATCGGACCGTCGTCCAACGAAGGCATCGATCTCGGCATCAAAATGGAGTTCTTCGGCGGCAAGCTTTCCGGCAGCCTCGGTTACTACGACATGCAGCAGACCGAGCGTCCCCGTGCCGGCGATCGCCAGGCCGACATCAACGAAATCTGGAACGACCTCGGACGACCCGAGGACACGATCCTCGCCTTCCGCGACCTCGAAACCTACAGGGGCGACGTCATCGAACTCGACGTCACGGCCAACCTCACGCGCAGCTGTCGCCTGATGCTCAACTACTCGATCCCAAAGACCCAGCAGGCCGACATCGGTCCCGGCCTCCGCGCCTATGTCGCCACGCACATGGCCACTTGGCAGGCCGGAGCCGCCAATCCCGCGCTTCCCAATGCCGCGCGGATCGCGACCAACATCAACGACATCAACAGTACCATCGACGGCTACACCCAGGGCCGCACGCTCAACGGTACCGTCAAGTACACGGCGAACATCTACACGACGTACGCGTTCCGCGACGGCCGACTCAAGGGCTTCTCCGTCGGCGGCGGTGCCAACCTCCGCGGCAAACAGGTCATCGGCAACGCCAACGGCGCTCCGTTCGACTACCGCTACGCCAGCGCCTACGCCCTCGTTTCCGCCCACACGAGCTACGAACTTCGTTTCGGCAAGGTTCGCACCCGCCTGCAGCTCAATGTCGCAAACCTGCTGGACGAGGAGGATGTCGTCTACACCGCCTACACCTTCAACGCCGCGGCCGGCGGCGACGTCCCCAACACCTTCCGCTACCATGCGCCGCGGAAACTTTCGCTCACCGCCACGTTCAACTTCTGATCTCGCACGCAACGCGGTGGGATTTAGGGGTACGTTGCTCCTGGTCCGGGGTGATCCATGACTGACCCACTGCTTTTTTCGTCGTAAACGTTCCATCCCACCTCGGAGACCCGGCGGGGATCAACCCGGCCCGCTGGTTCACCGAGGAAGGGCATGATTCCTCGCTGCGTGCGTATCTGCACGGATCGTTCCCAGGCGTCCGGATGTGGACGACGTCGTGCAGGAGTCGTATCTGCGAATCTGAAAGGCGAAGCCTGGTCGCCCGATTGCGTGCGCGCGCCTTCCTCTTTCGCGTTGCCCGCAACGTAACCCTCAATCTTCTCCATCGTAGAGAGCACGATTTCGTCCATCCTGTCATCGTGTATCCTGTCCGGTTGGAGATCGAATCCCGGAATACGGTGACAGGACGAACGGATTTCAGGATGGACTGCACGCCTATACGCGCAGCTTGCCTCGCACAGAACTTTCCGGCGTTATCCGCTGCTCCAGCATGTCCCCAGAAGCTGCCGCACGGCTACAAATCTCGCTCGCCTCGAACCGTCCGCGCATCGGCATCCACCTCGGGAGTTCCGTTGAATGAACAAACGGAAGCTCAGCGAACGGGTAACTTGCACCAAGTTCATCACTCCGGCGTTGGTCGCCGCCGGCTGGGACGCTCAACTGCACGTTCGGGAGGAATTATCGTTTACCAAGGGCCGGGGAATCGTCCGCGGCAAGATGACCACCCGCGGTGAATCGAAACGTGCTGACTATCAGGATTGGCCCCCTCGGATCGGCTCCCGTCTTTACGCCGACGGACGCAAGTGCCGCTTAAAATCCATTGCGCTGTGGAGGACGCGCACGACTTGGAGGGTGGATTTGTTTACGCGGAAAAGAATTACATGCTTCCCCTCCGCGGCGATCTGGCAGCCGGGGAAGAGATCGGGGCGCCCGCGATAAGGAGCGGGGTTCGTGAGAATGGATCCGAACTTCTCCCACATCCGATCCAAGTAAGTGGTTTCCCGCGCGGCGCCCCAGCGCTCCAGCGTGTAGACCCGGATGGATCGCAGATCGTCGAGAGCCGCTGGCGTCAGCTCGATCTTCATTTCGTTCCGCGCACGCGAGCGACGAAATCCTTCTTGGATTTAACGGTGATACCTTCGCCCGCTTCGAGTT
>JAWXBP010000036.1 GCA_034440135.1 Planctomycetia bacterium | reverse complement strand
GGGACCGTAACGGCAGAGCGGAACGCGACCGTTCGATGGCTTGCAGCAGCGAGCGTTTGTTGTTGCCCTCCGGCAGTCGAACCTGGTTCAACGAGTAGCTGGATATTCGGAACACCACCAACAGCACCCGCAGCAGCGCGGTCAGTTTCTGAATACGTCTACGTAGCTGCAACACTTCCCGTTGCAGCTGAGACGCGTCCATGTCGACCGCATCGACGGTGACGACTGAAGTGTCCGTTTTTGTCAGCCAGCCTCGGGCCGTCGAGCGCGGGACGCCTCGTTGAACGGCACAGTGGATGTCCTGCGTGGTGCGGACCAGATTCCGGAGACGGTGATCGTAACGACGTTGCGCGCGAGTTGCGGTAGCCATCACCCGATCATGATCACCCCCACCGGCAGAGCAACCGGGCGGATCGCAATCGCCGGACCGGATCGGTTAAAATGGCGAGAACTCGCGCACGAAACTCCAGAATGTCGTGACTCGCTGCCCGGCTGTCTGCTCCAGCGACCAGGCTCGAGCGGCGCGTAGTTCGAGAATCGCCATGCGCGCAGTGGGTGGATAGTGCGGCCGACGCACCGGTTCGAGCTGCGTCATCCGGAGATCCTTGATCCGGATCTCCTCGCGCAGTAAAGCGACTTCTTGTCGGAGGCGATCGCATTCGGCCTGGAGCCGTACCCGCTGGTTGCTGCCGTCCACCGCCCAACTGCGACTATACGTCAAGGCATACTGCGCCAGGGCCAGGACATGCAAAACGGCCGATTTCACCCGGGAGTTCCATGCTTTGGGGAGTGGAAGCGGGGGAAGCGTCTTCCGTCGCGGCATTTTGAGCTCCCGGGAACGGTCGTTCGTCTTGTCCTGGGAAGATTAGCTTAAACTCCGCGTTATCAATGGATTGCGATCGTCGGAAGACACTACGAAGATCGGTGGACCAGCACAGCAGTCCCGCTTCGTCGCTTCGACGCTCGCGTCGCTGAAGGAGTTGCAACGCGTCGCCGGATAGGTGACGGTGGCGACGGCGATTTGGCCCCTTGCTGCTTCGGTCGATGTGACCGAAGCGTGCAAGGAGTCGCCGAAGTCGACATCGGCCGGCACTCAACAACGATTGATCGTTGATGCTTCTCACGTGACGACAGGTTTCATGAGAAACCGGCGGGCGCGTACGGTTGTACGGGCTACTGCTTCGTGCCGGCGTTGGGCGTCGCTTTGGTCGGATCGTCCCAAGTCACTTTGCAGTTCGGGAGGGCCTTTTGCAGGGCGGCTACCACGGCAGGAGTGATCTTCGTTTTTTCGATGTTCAGCTCTTTCAGCTTCCTGCATTCATAGAGTGGCGAGAGATCCGTAACCTTCGTGCCTTTGCACCATAACGTCTCCAGCGGCATACCTCGCAGCGGCGACAAGTCCGCAAGTTCCGGCCCGCCGCATTCGAGGCGTGTCAGCGACATTCCCTTGAGTCCGGTCAACTCCTTGATCGGCTCGGGGAGGGCCAGATACTCCAACGGCATTCCTTGGAGCGGCGCTAAGTCCGCAACGGCCGTACCGAGGAGATCGAGGTGCTTGAGCGGCATCCCTTTGAGCGGCGCAATGTCGACCAGCGTTCGCAACTCGCGACAGGTCAACTTCTCCAGTCGTAGACCCTTGAGCTGCGACAGGTCGGTCAACGTGTGGCCCATCCCCGACAGATTTAGCTCAGTCACCTGCATTCCCGTTAGCGGCGACAAATCGGTGAGCTTTCCGCGCAGTCCGGCGAAACTCAACACTTTGAGGACCGTGAGTGCTCGCAGCGGCGAGAGATCCGTAATGTCGGGACTGTTGAATCTCAGTTCGGTCACTACGCCGCTTTCGATCGGCGGAGGCGAGTTTCCTTTCGCACTGGTGAACTTCCCGTCGAACCCGGGATGGAGTTCCATCAACTTCTTCGAGACGGCCGCGAGCTGCTCTTCGGCCGGCTTGGCTGCCGTGTCTTTCCGCCATTGCTCGAACTCGGGGGCGTGCATGAAGAGCGCGCCGGCCGTGGCGACGGGCCCGGCGGCAGGCGCCGTTACGCGCGCCGACTTCATGCTCCCCTGCGTGGTCGTGAGTTTCGCTTCGAGTAGTTTCGCGAGGCCTTTGCTCGTGAGAAACGATCCGAAGACGAGGGCCGGATCGGAGACTCGCGAATGCTGCATCTCCTGCAGAGGGCCTTTCCAGTCGACGATCACGTTTCCGTCGACCGCCACGCGGATACCCGTCTCCATGTCGCTAGGGCGAGTGACGTCGATCTGCAACTCATGACGATTGCCGTCGTTCATCCTTCCGACCGGCAACTCTCCTTTAGGGTTCGTCGGGTCGCCGTTTTTCTTCAGCCAAAGCTCGACTCGATTGGTGGAAAAAAGAATCTCCACGCCTTTGGGCTGGAAGGGAAGAACGACGCTGACGTTGCCGCGATCGATCGAAAAGGCGGTCCGCAACGAATACGCTTCGCCGGGTTCCACGGGGAGGCGGAGAAAGCTGTTGGTCGCCCCCTTCTCGGTCATGAACCCGACGTCGGATTTGCTCCATTCGCCTTCGACGACGTCTTTGCTTAGATCGACCAGAGGCAATAAGTCGACCGGTTGGCCGACGGCGGGTTGCGGCGTCACGCTCGCGGTCGTCGCGGGGGGGATGGCCGGCGCGGCGGTCGGCTCGAAGACATGCAACTGATTCGCAGCGTCTCGCCAAGTGATCTTGCAGCGCGGCAAGTCCGCGGCGAGTTGCTTCACTTCGGCTTCGGTGAGCGACGGCCCGTTGAGATTGAGCTCGAGCAATTGGGTGAACCCACTCAACACGGCGAGCTCGGGGGCGTCGATATTGCCGCCGCCCAAAGTCAGCTTCGAGAGGTTCTTGCAATCCTTCAACGGCGAAAGGGTGACGAACGATTTCGCAACTTTTTCGTCCTCAACGCATTCGTGAAACAACAGCTCCTTGAGGCTCGGATATTGCGGGAACAAGCTCATCGCCTCGGAAGATACCTTAAGCTTCCAAAATGTCATCGAACGAAGGCTCGGCATGCCGGCGAGCGGCTTGAGCCATTCATCGTTGCCGAACGCACGGAGATGCTCCAGTTGCGAAAACTGCCGGATCGTCGACACAGCGGCCGGCGTGAGCTCGCTGCCGGGGACGATGAGCGATTTCAGCTTCTTGAGCGGTGCGAGCTTCGCCAATCCGGCATCGGTGAGCGTGGAAAGCTCCAACGCCTCCAGGTCGGTGAACGCGGCCAACCGCGCGACTTCGTCTTCCGTCAACGGCTGGCCGGCATTGTTGACCCGGCTGAAATTGAGCCCGACCACCTTAAAGGGTCCGGTAGGGACCGTGGTCGCATTTTGAGTCCGCCCGGCGATCTCGACGCGGATTGCGCCCAGCTTCTTGTTCTCCAAGAGCCACGCGGCGACCGCGGCTGGAGCGTTCGCGGAGTTCGCGGCCGGCGACGCGCTCACAGGCGATGCTTCTGCTTGAACCGTCGCCGTGCCTCCTTCGGGAACGGGCACGCGCGCAACTTCGTTGCCGTCCTTGTCTTTGATAATGACCCAGATGCCGAGCAACACGGCCAAGACGCCGCCGAGTCCGCCGGCCGCTATCAGCATCTTCTTGCGAATGCCCGGGGGGCGTTTGTTCGCACCGGGCCGCGGTGTGTTTTGCCGCACCATTTGAATCGACCGCGCCGAAACCGGGTCCGTCGATTGCAGGGGGTTGTTGAGCGAGATCGTCGGCAGGAACTCGCCCGTTTGGACTTGTGCCGCCGTTGGCTGCGCGAGGAGTGCGGCGCTAGTTGCAGAACCACTACCGCCGAGTCCTTCGAAGTGCCCCGTCAGTCCGCTGCCGCTCGGGGGTGCAGCACCGGCTTCATCGAACGGCGCGAGGGCTTGCGCCACTTCGGCCATCGTTTGGTAGCGCTCTTTGGGGTCCTTGGCGACCATCCGCTCGAAGACGGCTTCCAATTGCGGCGGAACATCGGGTCGAGCTTTCGTCAGCTTCGGAATCGGCTTGCTCTGGTGGCCCATCAGCTTCTGGACGAGCGACTCGCCCTCGTACATGTTCTGCGCCGTGAGCAGCCGATACAGCGTGCAGCCGAGCGAATAGACATCGGCCCGCGCATCGGCGTGGCGCGTATCGAACGCTTGCTCGGGTGCCATGTAATCGACCGTGCCCATGACCTGGCCCGATTGCGTCAGACCCTCTTGCGCGGCCAGGCCGTCATCGATCCGAGCCAGGCCCATGTCGAGGATCTTGACGTTGCCCTTGGTGTCGAGCAGAAGATTCGCAGGCTTGATATCGCGATGGACCACGCCATCGCCG